>JAGABW010000097.1 GCA_017614465.1 Bacteroidaceae bacterium
GTATTTTTGGAGAGGAAATAGTCATCTTTTATACAAACAAATAAATCTTTAAATATTTTGTACTATTGTATCTTCTTTGTATCTTTGCCATCGGTTCGGGGAGAAATCCGAACTATAATTCAAGCATTCGCTATTATTTCGCGTTCAGCCAAAAGCCTCGGAAACTTATTGGAAATAACGTAACAGAGAAATAATACGTGAAGGTGTTCGGTATGGACACCTTACTCCTTATTGTATAGCAATGCACTTACGCAAAAGCGTGGTGTATTCTTTATTAAGGAGTTGAGGTTTCCATCCGAGGCTGCCTCAAAGCTGAACGCAATAAAGTGCATCACGCTCTTTTTGCGTCTTGGCGTGATTGATAGTTGGTGCTTACTAACTAAAACTATCAATCTATGGCTAACAAAGATCTAAATGCAGCTAAAGAAGCGAAAAAAGATGAGTTTTATACTCAACTTGTTGACATTGAACACGAACTAAAGCATTATCGCAAACACTTTCGTGGCAAAACAATATTATGTAATTGTGATGATCCATATGAAAGCAACTTTTTCAAGTATTTTGCGAACAATTTCAATGCTTTCGGGCTAAAAAAGCTCATATGCACTTGTTATAGTGGTTCCTATGTTTCACAACTAGAATTACCTTTATACAATATTGACACAGAAAGCAACAATAAGAAAATTGCATACAAGATAGTCATTACAGAAGTAAGCGATATGAATGGAGATGGGCGTGTTGATCTTGCAGATGTACGTTACCTTATACAAAATGATAAAAATGTGTTATCTATTTTGAAAGGCAATGGAGACTTTAGAAGTCATGAATGTATTGAATTATTAAAGGAATCTGACATTGTAGTCACAAATCCTCCTTTTTCTTTATTTAGGGAATATATAGCACAATTAATGAAATATGAAAAGAAGTTCTTAATTTTAGGAAGAATGAGTGCGTTACATTATTCTGAAATATTTCCTTTCATTAAAAACAATCAAATTTGGTTGGGATTTGGTTTCAATCTTTCAATGGTATATAAATCACCTTATGAAAATATTAAAGAAGCAAACAGAAAATACGTAAAAGCAAAAGGTTATAATCCGGATGAATATATAAAGGTTCCTGCTATTGGATGGTTCACTAATTTAGACCATAATAAAAGACATGAACAACTAATAACATATAAAAATTATTCTCCTGAAGATTATCCAACTTATGACAACTATGATGCTATAGATGTTAATGAGATAACAAATATTCCCAAAGATTATACGGGCATTATGGGAGTACCAGATACATATTTAGGTCAACACAATCCAGATGAATATGAACTGATCGGAATTGGTAGTGGCAAGCTAGCTAAGTTAATTGGAGTAAGAAAAAATTATAGGGGAAGAACTGATCTAGCTTTAACAATTGATGGAGAACATAAATGTCCTTATTCACGAATACTCATTCGTAAAAAGAAATAGCCATGAAAATAGAACTTAGAAAAATTACAGTCCGTGAACTAACTGAAGGTTACGAGGACAATGAGGAATTAGGAGTACGTGGTTTTGGTGGGAAACTTGACATTCGTCCATCCTACCAACGAGAGTTTATTTATGATGATAAAAAAAGAGATGCTGTAATTACAACGGTGAAGAAAAACTTTCCTTTGAATGTAATGTATTGGGCAACTCGTGATGATGACGAAGAGGTGCCATATGAAGTCATGGATGGCCAACAACGAACAATCTCCATCTGTCAATATGTAAATGGAGACTTTGCATATATGTTTCAATACTTTCATAATCTGACCGAGGCTGAGCGAAATCAAATACTCAACTATGAACTTATGGTGTATGTCTGCTCAGGTTCAGACAAAGAAAAACTCGATTGGTTTGAGACTATAAATATTGCTGGTGAACAACTTACAGCACAAGAATTACGAAACGCCATATATGCGGGGCCATTCGTAACAGATGCAAAACGATATTTTTCAAAACGAAATTGCGCTGCAGAGAATTTAGGCAAAGATTTGATGAATGGAAAAAGTAACCGTCAAGAACTCCTAGAAACAGCGTTAAAATGGATTGCAGTCCATTTAAGCACAGCTAATTTCCAACAAACAATAGAAGGATATATGGCAGAACATCAGCATGACCCTAATGCTTCACAATTGTGGCAATATTTCATGTCAGTAATAACATGGGCTAATGCGACCTTTTATGTTCAAAACAGAGAAAAAATAACCAGAGGACTAAACTGGGGAAAATTATATGAAGATTTTCACAATACAATATTAGACAAAGATAAAATCGACGAAAAAATTTCAGAATTACTTATCGATGATGAAGTTGAAAAGAAGAAAGGAATCATCCCTTACATATTAACTGGCGATGAACACCACCTTGGATTACGTGGGTTCCCTGAAAAAATAAAGCTTTCTATATATGAAAAACAACATCATCATTGCGCGAATCCCAATTGTCCTCAAGGGAACCATGAGTTTGAATACAATGATATGGAAGGTGATCATATCACACCTTGGCGTGAAGGTGGACGCACGATAATTGAAAATTGTCAAATGTTATGTAAAGAATGCAACAGACGTAAAGGTAGTAAATAATCAATATTTTAGGAACTATGAGATTATCGAATTGAATTAACCTTCCTCCCCATGCATTAAATTTTAGGAAGGATACAATATTCTGATAAACGGAATCATTGTATCCTACTATTTTTATGGGGATAATCCTGATACAAAAAGAAAGTCCATCTGCCAGTAAAGACAAACGAACTTTCAAAAACCTAAATGATGATAATTATGATTTTAGGGGCTAAAGATAAAGACCATTCGTGGCATCACTGCCTTTATATGTTCAACATGAATAGATAAACTAAGTATGGGTTGAGCATCAACCTTTTATTATTTGACAATAATTATAAATGTACTTCCTTATCCACTATCTCACCACCAAGAATCTTAAAAGAATTCAAATGTATTCCTTCGTGGAGTGAAAGTATGGCATATCGGATAGTCGGATCATTAGCCAGCCGCAGATCTTCTTGTGAAGGACGTGAAGGCGAAGCCGGGTGACTATGCCAATTGGCAAGTATTTTAAGACCATTGCTGCGAGCATATTTTAATGCTGCAAACTGATCTTTAGGGGCAAAAGAAAAATGTTCAGACGAGTGGTCGACATTCTCCATCCAGTAGTTTTCTGTAACAGAGTCGCCCTCGTCAGTGGTAACACCCAGCAGATAGCCGCACGTTTCTTCAGGCGCATCCCGTCGTGCCTGACTTATCAATTCATCAATGATATTTTGTGGTATATTCATTTTTAGTGTTTTTTTAGTTCACATGCAGGTTGTTCATAATCAATGAGATGGTCGATACTTGGATTAGAACCGCAAATCTCACATGAATCGCGATGTTTGACATTGACTGTAAGGAATTGCATTGTCTTGGCATCGAATGTAAGCAGACGATTGGTCAATAATTCACCAACACCAGTAAAATACTTGAGTGTCTCGGCTGCCTGAATTGTTCCTAACATTCCTGCAATAGCTCCCAACACACCGGCTTGCGAACATGTTGGAACCACTCCTGCTGGAGGCGGTCCTTGAAACATACAACGATAGCATGCCGTACCAGGAAGATGTGTGAATGTCTGGCCGTTGAAACGTAAGATTCCTCCATGAGAGAAAGGTTTTCCAGCCATTACACATGCATCATTAATCAGGAATTTAACAGGGAAATTATCTGTACCATCTACTATAAAATCATATTCTTTGATGATATCAAGAGCATTGGAAGAGTCGAGAAACTCGTAATAGGTATCGACCTTTACATCAGGATTGATTGCCTGTATTTTCTCCTTGGCACTCTTCACTTTTGCCACTCCAATGTCTTTTGTGAAGTGAATCACCTGACGCTGTAGGTTGGAAAGGTCAACCACGTCGGCATCTACGATACCAATGCGACCAATACCCGCTGCTGCAAGATATAAAGACACTGGGGCACCAAGACCACCCGCTCCCACAACAAGCACACGAGCATTCATGATTTTCTCCTGGCCTTCCACACCGACATCCTTCAAAAGGATATGTCGCGAATAACGATGTATTTGTTCTTCTGTTAGATCAATCATATTTTTCTTTAAATATTTATCAGTTGTAACTCTGTAACCCTTCCTCAAAAGGCACAATGGTTATTAAGTTGAAAATTGAAAATTCTCAGTAGCAACGCTGATTATCAATTATCAATCGCACTTCCTCCTCCCATGAAGTAAAGGAAATCTACAGAGTCGCCGTCTTTAATCTGGATTCCGTCCCATTCTGTACGATCTGCGAATTCCTCGTTCACTTGTACAGAAACCATTTCAGGTTGTTCAACATTGTTTTGCTTTATGAGTTCTGTGAGAGTTAGAGGGAGTTGTACCTCCTGCACCTCACCATTTACAGTAATCTTAGCCATATTATCTTCCTATTATTTTCTTAACTGCTATTACTAACTTATCCACATCCTCGCGAGTGTTGTAAAGAGCAAATGTGGGACGCACACTCATTTCATATCCCAATGCACGGAGAGCTGGTTGGGCACAATGATGTCCTGCACGTACTGCAATACCTTCCTTATCGAGCAATGTCCCGGTTTCAGGCACAGGTATGTCGTCGAGGACAAAACTTACAACAGACACGCGGTTCTTTGGATTACCTAAGAGTGTCAGACCTGGAATCTGTGACAATTGTTCACGTGCATACTCTGTAAGCTGGTGTTCATGATGTTCTATGTTACGTATTCCGATATGGCGCACATAATCGAGAGCTGCACCAAGTCCTATAGCATCTGCCACATTAGGTGTACCTGCTTCGAAACGAGCTGGAGGTGCATTATATTCGGTACGTTCAATGGTAACATCCTTTATCATGTTGCCTCCACCTTGCCATGGTTGCATCTTTTCAAGAATTTCCTTGCGACCATAAACAACTCCGATACCATTAGGACCATATATCTTATGTCCGCTGAACACAAAGAAGTCTGCTCCCAACTGTTGCACATCCACTGGTGTGTGGGCTATTGACTGAGCTCCATCAATCAATACTGGTATATTATGTGAATGGGCTATGTCAATGATACGAGCCACATCGTTGATTGTACCAAATGTATTGTTTACATGTCCCACTGAGACGAAACGTGTACGTGGTGTGATGAGTCTCTCAAATTCTGAAAGAATAAGATCGCCGTTTGGGTCAACAGGAATTGCTCTTAAGGTGGCACCACGTTCCTGACAGATACGTTGCCAAGGAACGATGTTAGCATGGTGGTCGAGTTCGGAAACGATTACTTCATCACCTGGAGAGATATATTGTCGTCCATAAGTCTGAGCCACCAGATTAATGCCTTCGGTTGTTCCACGAACGAAGATTATCTCTTCGCTTGACGCAGCATTTATAAAACGTTGAACCTTTTCACGAGCCTCCTCGTAAGCATCAGTGGCACGAGCAGCCAATGTGTGGGCTCCACGATGGATATTCGAATTATAGTTTTTATAGTAATCCGATATCTTATCGATGACCTGCAAAGGTTTTTGAGTTGTAGCTCCGTTGTCGAGCCACACAAGGTCGTGACCATTCACTTTTTGATTCAGGACAGGGAAATCCTTCTTTATCTCCTCTGAATTCAATGTGTCAATTTCCTCATAGTTCAGTTCACTGAGTTTTTGCGATTCAGGGATACCAATACCGAATCCGTTTTCTTGAGGAATATTAGTGGATTTTGGTCCCGAATCACCTATATAAGGCAAATCACCGTATCCGCTGCCACCAGACAGTAACTGACGGAATCCCTCTTCGAGTTCTTCGAGGTGTAAGGATTCGTCAGGCAAAATGCTCTGACGAACCTCTTGTACCTCTTCAGGACAGTATTTTTGTGCTATATCTCTCAATTGAGCCAACAAGCCACTATCCTGAGTCGGGAAATTATTTATTTCTGTAATATTCAACATTTACTTTTCCACTTTATTTCTGTGCTGATAATCATGATAATAACCCACTTCAACATTTTCCAATACAGCAATGGCATCATCTGTAAGTGAAGCAAGGCTGAAATATTTAGTGAGCAGATAAGAGGCAACGCCAAACTTGTCGAGTCCCATCAATCGGGCAGACAATGACGGAGCTATCTCACCAGGAATACCGCTCTGGTGCAGACCTATCACACCTTGATTCTTTTCTCCAACACGTACAAGGATAATCTTTGTTGTACCTACACCACGACCTGTTAGATACTGACCTTCAACTTCTACTTTATCAGAAGGAATGATTGGTACACCACGCCACAAAATAACTCTTGTTCCAAAGAGATCTGTAGTCACAGGAGGAACTCCACGCCATGTACATTCACGTTCAAATGCTGCTATGGCACGTGGATGAGCAATGAAGAATGCCGGTTCTTTCCAAACGAGAGACAATAGTTCGTCAAGATCATCTGGTGTAGGAGAGCCGTAGCGTGTTGTGATTCGATATGCAGGATTTGCTGCTGCTAAAAGACCGAAATTCTTATTATTTATAAGTTCCCATTCCTGACGTTCCTTTATACTCTCGATAGAAAGTCGAAGCTGCTCTTCCAACTGGTTGTATGGGTTGTTGTAAAGGTCACTCACACGTGTATGAACACGCACAACTGTCTGGAGTGTATTAAGTGAATACTCAGTAGGATTCTCTTCGTAGTCGATATAAGTCTCAGGGATGATATTATCTTCCTCGTGACCGCTTACAAGGTCGATATGCTTCTCGCCATGGTCATTCACTGTAGCCTTTAGACGCAATTGCTTGTCAACAGCCTTATTGAATGTCTCACGAAAATCAGGAACTTCCTTAATAAACTTCTCTAATTCGTTGAGTTTCAAGCCAAGGAATACTGTTGGAGTGACAGCACGTACAGAAACTGTGGATTCTGCATCATCAAGAAGGTCAGCCTCTCCAAAATATTCGCCATCGCCTAAAAGTGCAATCCGTAATTCCTCACCATGAATACCGCGACTGATAACCTCAGCCTGTCCGTTTGCCACAATAAAGAATTTCTGCTTGTCTTTACCTGCCTCAATGAAAAGTTGACCTATCTCGAGTTCCTTAGTCTCGAAAGAACGAGCCAGGCGATTTACGATTTCATCATCAAACTCAGAGAAAAGAGGTATTGCCTTAAGACTCTTAGCCGAAAAAGAAGGTACGCCATTAAAATACTCTATCGGCAATCGTTCGCTTTTGCGAAGTTCTACTTTGGTGCGGTTCACGCGGAATGTACCGCCACTAACCTGTATCCATGGTAATAATTTTAATAATAATCTCGGAGTTATACTACCCATCTGAGGGGCAGTTTTGGTTGTTGTAGCCAATTTTCTGGCTGTAGCAGTGGTTACACTACGTTGAAGATTTGAATCTGCCATAATGTTCTACTTTTTTAAAAATTTAATACTTATTTATTTTTTAATAATCACTTTATGTGTTGTACCTTCCACATGTTCCACACTTATCACATCATAACCTTGATCAATTGCATTGCGTGGTACATTATCAAGTGGTTCGCCCTCGCTCAACAATACTTCAAGAGTGTCGCCTGCCTGAAGTTTTGAGAGTTCAATCTTTGTTTTAACGAAAGTCATTGGGCAATGTTCCTTCGTTATATCTAAAACCTTTGTTGCCATAATCACCATTTTTTTAAGTTGAGAGTTGATAATAATTGAGTTGAAAGTTGAAAGTTCTCAATAGCCACACTAATTTTCAATTAAATAAAAAGTGTTTCTCCCCCTTCTGAGAGTTTCAGGAACGAAGCCACGCCAAGAACATCTTTTACCTCAGGAATGAAATCATCTTTTTCAAGTCCGAGAACGTGCATTGCCATTTCACAAGCATAGAAGTTGATACCTAATGCTTTGGCTGCTTCAACCAATTCCTCGAGGGTTGCTACATTTTTCTTGCGCATCAAATGACGAAAAATCTTTGGTCCTGCCCCAAGGAAGTTGAAGCGACTTGTTGGGGCTACTTTCAGACCGCCCATCATGAAACCGAAAATCTTTGTCAGCCAATTTCCGCCAGTAAAGGACCTACCCTGTTTCTGTTTGATGGCATCAAGTCCCCAAAATGTAAAGAAGATATTCACTTCATACCCAACTGCAGCCGCACCTGTTCCCAAAGTAAACACTGCAGTAAGTTTATCGAAATCGCCACTAAAGGCGATAATGGATAGTTTTTTTACCTCAGCCATATTCTAATCAGTTTCAATATTATATAGAGCCGTACTTAAATAGCGTTCGCCAGTGTCAGGCAACAACACAACAATACGTTTACCTTCATTCTCGGGACGACGAGCCAATTTTATTGCTGCAGCTACAGCTGAACCGCTTGAAATTCCTGTCAACACACCATCTTTACGAGCCAAAAGACGGGCAACAGCAAATGCTTCATGATCTTTTATTCGCAAAATCTCGTCATACACAGATGTGTCGAGTGTTTTAGGTATAAACCCTGCACCAATACCCTGAATCTTGTGGGGGCCAGGTCTTTCACCGCTGAGCACTGACGATGAATATGGCTCTACACCCACAATCTTCACTTTATCATTTAATTTATGTAAGACTTGGCCCACTCCTGAGATAGTTCCTCCAGTACCAATACCAGCCACAAAAAAATCTACTTTTCCGTCTGTGTCACGAACAATCTCTTCGGCTGTTGTACGACGGTGCACATCTGGGTTTGCAGGATTTTCAAACTGTTGAGGGATATAAGCGTTACCTATTTCCTCTGCCAACTGCTGAGCCTTACGTATAGCTCCCGACATACCTTCATGAGCAGGAGTCAACACCAATTCTGCACCTAAAGCCTTCAAGAGAGTTCGGCGTTCCACAGACATGGCGTCGGGCATGGTGAGTATGATTTTATAACCGCGAATAGCAGCTATAAATGCCAATCCTACTCCTGTATTTCCCGATGTAGGTTCAATTATGGTTGTATTCGAATCTATCAAGCCTTTTTGTTCTGCACTCTCGATTAAAGCAAGTGCAGTGCGGTCTTTCACACTTCTGAGCGGATTAAAATACTCCAGTTTTACAACAATCTGAGCTTTCAGTCCCAGTTCTTTTTCTGTTCCAGTCAGTTCCAGCAACGGAGTGTTGCCAATTAAGTCAGTCAAGTTTTTTGCTACCTTTGCCATATTATCTCATTTTTTTGAGGTGTAAGAATCACATGATTACAATCTGTTACAAGATTTCATGTTCATGATCATTTTGCCACCACTGGTTTTTATTATATCTTATCTTTAGTTTTATTTCAAAGCCTGGCGTATATCATCCAACAAGTCTTCTGGAGCCTCAAGTCCAACAGACAGACGAATTGTTGTTTGACGAACATCCATGATTTGCAATTGTCGTTCAGGAAAGAGTCCGAAAATGGTCGATGCCGGATGTATTGCCAATGTTCTGTTATCGAAAAGGTTTGTAGCCCTATGTATCAGTTTGAGTCGGTTGAGAAATTTGAAACATTGTTCTTTCGATTCAAGATCGATAGTGAGCATTGCACCGGCTGTTTTTCCAAACTGACGTTGAGCAAGCGCATAAAAAGGATTATCTGGCAGTCCGATATAGTTCACACGCTTAATCTCAGGTATTTCTGTCAATGCCTTTGCCAAGAAAAGAGCATTGGCTGCCTGACGCTGATAACGGACATCAAGAGTTTCTAATCCTAATGTCTGCATATATGCCGTATTCGGTGGCATATACACTCCAAGATTTATCAACAAATCATATTTTATGCGTTTGTTTATCTGTGGAAATGTTCCATAATCGATGATTAGTCCTCCCAACGAAGTGCCGCCTCCCGATATATATTTTGTGCTCGACACCACCTCCACATCCACACCTAAGTCTTTTAGGTTGGTTTCAGTGAAAGGAATTACTGTTGAATCAGCTATCACAGGAACATTTTTCCTATGAGCAATCTCAGCAATGGCTTTTAAGTCTGCCACTTCCAACTGAGGATTGGTCACAATTTCCAGATACACACAACATGTCTGTTCGTCTATGGCTGCCTCGAGTGTTTCCAAGTTTGTGAGATCACGTAAACGAGGTTTCACCCCCAGACGCAGAAATGTTCCAGAAATCAATGCAAGCGTATTGCCGAACAAATGATGCGAAGTAACGATATTTTTCCCATTTGCAGCTACTGCCAACAAAGATGTACTAACAGCCGCCATACCAGAGTTGAACGCTGTCACATGAGCCGCATTTGTCAATGCCTTCACACGTTGTTCAAACTGAGTCACCGTAGGATTGGAAATTCTGGCATAATCGGGAGCCTTTATCCTATTACAGAAAGCATCAGACATCTCCTGGGCATCATCAAACTCGAAAGACACGTTACTATATACAGGTACGGCCAATGATCCATATACATCTCGTCGCACAAATGGAGTATTTATTGCTATTGTCTGTTTCTTCATCTATTCAACATTTTTACTTCAGCGATTAATTTGGCTGCAAAGTTAGCATCTATGGTTATTTCTTCCAAATATTGTATTATTTTTGGAATATACCACTATTTTACAATATTACATAAAAATATTTATCTTTTTCAGTTAACCAAAAACACCCGAAATAGAAAGAATTTCTAAATAATCGACGTTTTATATTGTTTAAAAGGGGCAAAAACTGGAATAATCAACCATATTTACGGTAATAAACAGAAAAAAAAGTAAATTTTATGTTCGTTTTAGTGTTTTTCGCAGTACTTCTGCATCAGCAGATAAGTTAAAATAACATAAAAGGCAAGTAAAATTCAGTTGCAATACAATATATCGAATTACTAATCGTTTTAAATGCGTTGATAAATACAACAGATGTTATTATTAGAATAGAAGTCAGACCGTTACTTAATTAAGTATTAAAAATGAAAAAATTCTTTGTAAGATTTTGGTTCTTATTCCCTATCATTATGATAGGAACTATGTATGCAGAAATTCATATATTACAAAAGCCTCCATCGGTATATGAACACTTTAAAGATGTTATGGATGGGCTTATCTTGATGTCCGTTCCTTTATCCTGGTTTTTTCTTATAAGCCAAAATAAATGGTGGCAATTTATAACCTCATTTATCGTGTCGTCCATATCGTTCTGTGTTTTACTTATTATTCTGCTTATATATGCAAGTGCCGCTCCAGACGGCTTTGGGTTGAGACATAAGATTCCAGATGGATTAGAGTATAATGTACCATATAATACAAGTTCATCTCCTATAACATTGGTTGATAGCAAAAATCCCGATACATATTTGCAAATTAAGGATGGATCGCAAGGTGGTATTTATACCTATGATTTCTATTATGGTCCACTACCAGCAGGGAAAATATATCTGAAATGTTTTGAGGTCACAAAGAACACACAACTTTCCGAAAGCCAAATTTATGAAAAATCCTTGAAAAACATAAAGCCAACAAAATCGTTTCAGAGATTAGTGGCGGACCATGAGTTTACTATCTATGAAGGCGATTGGGGCGATTATTATGCTGCTCGTATTGAAGTGTGGTTTGAAGATGCTGCCACAAAGAAGGAACGTAAACTTTTAGAAAAGATCTATCGAGTGGAAGGCTGGTCGAGATAGTCAAATAGTTTCACAAGAAATCTAAAAGAAGGAAAACGAGAAATCGGATCAAATTGAAAGTTGAAAGTTGAAAATTAGCATTTCTCATGATTCGATTCCTCGTTTAATCGATTAATCGTTTATTCGATTCATTGATTAAGAATAATTATCAATTGTCAATTCTCAATTATTAATTGCGCTTTAGCGCCTGATTATCAGTTATCATATCCTGCATCATAAGCCTCTCTATACTCTTTATCAGAGAGAAGTGGGTCGTATAAATCGCCATAGCCACCAGTATAATCCTCTTCTAAAGCATCCATATACCCATCTATATAGGCTTCGTTGTTTTCAAGTTCGTTTATTGGGCTATTATATGATGAACGTTTTTGCTGTGTAGCATTGTTTGTGGACTGTTCTGGGGCAGAATTCTTAGCTTTTATTGAATCCTCATCTATGTTTTCGCTTAAACTGTCATCGGTTGTTTCGTATGCGCTTTCCCATTCATCGAAATCATAAGAATTGTGCTTTTTACTTTCACATGCACATATAAGCAAGCATGACAAAACAGCCATACAAGCAATAGTCCTTTTGTTTTTCATGATACACATAATCATTATACTTTTAATTAATTATTAAGTGATAAACTCATCTTATTTGCCAATTTATTTCGACATTGCATATCCTAAAGCAACTGCAGCAAGTCCGATAGAGATGCTTCCTAACGAATAAAGAGCAAAAACGAAATAATTGCCCGACTGCAACAAAACAAGATTCTCTTTTGAGAAAGTAGAAAATGTGGTAAAACCGCCACAGAATCCCACCATGAGAAATAGGTTCAGTAATGAGGACGCATTAGTCTGACGATTGGTTAAGCCCCATAAGAGACCGATTATCAAACAACCAATTATATTAACAAGGAAAGTGCTCCATGGGAAACCACCTTTTGCCGAATGTACCAAAAGCGAGACTAAATATCGTAAGATACCGCCAAGGCAACTCCCTGCTCCTACCAAAAGAATATCTCTAATCATATCTTTATTTTCAATTTAACTTAATAAAATACCGATTCATTACATGCCACCTTACTGCCATTTAGACAATCGTTTCGAGAACATCCGTTTCATCGACGAAGAAGCATATTTTCGTGCTTTAAGCAACAACTTACGGCCATTGAGATTTCTGGTATAAACTATTTCACAGCCACCGATATATTTATTCCATATTTGTTCGAAAATTTTGACATCCTTTTTATTTGAAGATAAAATCGATGGAACAGAGAAATAATCCGTTTGGTTGAACCAATTCATAAACATGCCATGTTTAACCAGCAAAAAGCGCGGATTGTCAATTGGATTCAAAAATTCCTGCATGGCTTGCATAAATAGTTTGTTTTCCTCAGAAGAAAGGTTCGCACAACTGACATATATCTGTCCCAACCTTTCAAAAACATTGATTCCAACATTATTGAGCGATGTTTTTATCAAGCCTTGAGCAGCCATTGATTCCAAAATTACAATTGCCACTTGTTTCATCACTCCCGAAACACTTCCGGTTTTGATATATTTGAATAATATAAATCCAAAGATTACAACAGAAATAGCCAAGGTGAGTAATGATGTAAACCGCATTATTTCTTCATTTTCATTAAAAGGTAAAGCTCCTTTAATATATGAGTAAGAAATAATCATCGCAGCCATTATCGCCATAGCTTTATACCCCTTATAGCACAGACAAGCAAGTGCGCTTTTATCTACTTGTACACCTTGTGAGAGGTTCATCACCTTATTGTTTCCATATCCCAGATATAAAGCATCATGCCACCATTTTCGGGTCTGTTCTCGGTTGTTAGCAATGGCAAGCGTTTTATCTTTTATTATCTTCATTGATACTTTATAATATGATTCGTTAATGAAAAGTTGATCAGTATTTTTCATTACCCTCTCAATACCCGACATAATCTCGTGATTATCATAATACGAAGGAGCCTCATAGCCCATGAATCGTGTTGAAAGTTGATTTAAGTCGTAGGTATATAATTTCATTTCATCAATCACATTCTGGAAATCATTAGCATATAATCGCTCTGCGGTACGTTTGGATGGATAATCAATTGTGGCAAGATGCCATATGTTTGAAACTTTATCAGGATGATTCTGGTCTATTCGTATTGCACGTCCACGCATTTGATTAGATAGCATGTAGGAACTCACTGTGCTGGAAAGTATGAGCGAATTGATTGATGGAGCATCCCATCCTTCACCAAGAAGTGCCTGAGTGCCAATAAGTATGGTCAAATCACCTGCATTAAACATGTCTGTGATTAGTCGCACGATATGATTTCTTGCACTCTCTCGTGGTGTTATCCTCACATAATCAGTATCATCTTGGAAACGCCCTATCGCTATTGCATCAAACTCGATATTATTTTCAGTCATTAACTTCAACAATCGGTCTTTTCTGTTGTTGGGCAACAAGATAAGAGAACCGCACAACACTCCTATTGAGATATTGTCGTGGAAATTGTCTTTAAGTTTTCGCCATATTGGAACCACTCCCAGACTGGTAGATGCCACATCGTCGATTTTTATGAAATCAGTAAGGATGACCATACGGAGGTCGTCTTTCAACTGTTTGTGTTCAAGACCAACTATATCGACGATAGAATCGAGTTTGCCGAGACTTTTTGCGAGCAAACGACGTATTTTTTCGCTTTCGTTCAAAACGATTTTCTTATTGTAAATCAGTCCTAAGCGTTTTGCCACATTATAATAATGTTCCCTTCTCGATTCGATAAGAGAAAATTCTTCGTTGTTAGTCGAAAGAATACCATTAAGAAGCATAGAAGCCCTTTGAGCATCGAATCGAGGCAGATTTCTCTGTTTGGCATCAAACAACTGCATAAAACTCTTAGGAATCACATATCCTTTGGAATTCAGCAACGAAGCAATGGAAACATAAAGATCGGGAGATTCAAAAATCTTCTCAATATCGGCATCAGTTGCTTCAAAGAATTGCATTTTCGATAAGATATTGAGGAGTTCATCGTCATTTTTCATCATCTCCACAAGAGCAATGACATTTTCATCATATTTATCCAGGATTTTTCGTTCTTCCTCTGTTAACGACGAAAAACATATAAGGTCTTGATGAGGGCATAAATCGCCACTTGCCACAAGTTCGGGGATAGAAATTATCTCATCGATTTCTCCACACAAATCCTGATATCGTTTCCACTCGTTGTGGTCGGCATCATATGGTGGAGTGGCTGTAAGGGCAAGAGTTTGCTGTGGTTTCAGATTATCATTAAGATAATTCAATGCTTTCCACCACTCTTTACGTAAGTGATGAGCTTCGTCAAAACAGAGTATTGAGATTTTTGCGTTTTTAAGAATCTCAATAATCACATCGGCTTTTTCCTGCTTAAATCGGGCAGACGACTTGATTGATTCTGTGTCAGGTTCTTCCTGTTCATCAAATTCGTCTTGAAGATTTATATTCTCGTCTTCATTACATCCACAAAATGCAGCCAATAATGCCTGATATGTTATGACTGTAATGAATTTAGGTTTAAAGATGTTAACAGAGACAAGATCATAATCCTTTTCTTCAAGGAATGAAGAACAAATACGTTCCTTCCATTGATTTTTAATCGTATTGGTAGGACACAAGATCATTGTAGGATGGTTAAGTCGCGAGATAACTTCAATGCCAAGAGTTGTTTTACCAGCACCAGGAGCAGCAACTACATGAAGTTTCTTATCGCGCAAATGCAATTCCAACTGATCCAGGATTCTTTTCTGATAACTTCTCCAGCTTCCATTAAAGTGCAATTTCTTTTCTTGTGTCATGTCTGTTGTCATATCTGTTATGTTTCCACTTTTTCAAAAATAGATATTCAGCAAAATGGATAATAATACAAATATACAAATATTTCATAAAATACAAATATTATATGACAAAGAAATGATCTTTTAGATTGGCTTTCTCCTTTAACTGATAATAATTCAGGCATTATGTAATAGAATTAGAAAGAGTTTTCGTACATTTGCAATGTCAGGCATATTGTCGGCATATCAATGATTGACAAAACGCCAAAATACTAACAAATACTTTTTATATACACTTTAAACTAAAGAATATGACACTAAAACTTAATAACGGCATAGAGATTCCTCAAATCGGAGCTGGCACATGGACTCTCCGTGGAGATATCGCCACAGACAATGTGTGTATGGCTCTCAAAGCCGGATTCAGACATATTGACACGGCTCAGATGTACGAAAACGAAGCAGAAGTCGGTCAGGGAATTATCAATAGCGGTGTGGCACGTAACGAAGTGTTCCTAACCACAAAAATTGCCCCTCCAATAATGCGTGAAGGCGAAGAAGCAGTAAGGAAGTCTATCGACGAAAGTCTGACAAAACTGAAAACGCCATATATCGACCTGATGCTTATTCATTGGCCTGTGAAAGAGAGTGTAAAATTCACATGGAAAATCATGGAATCATATGTAAGGGAAGGAAAGATACGTTCTATCGGTGTGAGCAATTTCAATCCCAATCATCTTGAAGATCTGCTTTCATATGCCGAAATACGCCCTGTAATCAATCAGATTGAAGTTCATCCATATATGTCGCAAGAAGAGAATATTGCCTTTAATCGGAATCTCGGCATACAAATCGAAGCATGGGGACCATTCGGACAAGGTGATATAGACATCGTGGGAAATCCTACTTTACAGTCGCTTGCAAAGAAATATCAGAAGACCATCTCTCAGATTGTGCTTCGCTGGATTATACAACGCGGACTGATTACTATTCCTCGATGCAAACCAAAACACTTTACTGAAAACCTTGAAGTTATGCAATTTTCATTAACTGATGAAGATATGCAACTTATCAACGGACTAAACCAGAATCTTCGTTCAAACCCACGAAACAACCCAGAAAACTTTCCTTGGTAAAAACTTTTCCGTTGCGGGTACACGCTTTCCGCGGCATTCAATGGATTTGTTACCAATATAAATAAAAAGTGTTGTTATACATCTCTCCACATAAAAGTGTGGCACAGAAGTATAACAACACTTATTTATACCTTTTAGTTATAACTATTTATCTGTTATAAATTAGAAAATAACTTTTACGTCATCATATGCGAAGTATGCTGGAGTTGCCAATCCATAGTCATCCTGGCATGAACCATCCATATTGAATGTCACTTTAGCAACTCTTCCAAGTGGAGACAAATCAAACTTAGTCCAATCTGTCACAAAATCACCGTCTTTAGCCAAATAGAATTCAGCAGTACCAGTAACTTCATCGTTTTCATCATATCCAGTAGCTATAATCTTAAGCCAGTCGGTACCAGTGACAAATGCACTACCCTCTTTTTTCATTTCATTGAGAACATAGCTTGTGTTCACAACATACATATGGTCGATGATATGAGTTTGGTTATCACTGAAAAATAATGTAGGTAAATCGACGCCAGGGAAACTTTCATATCCGTTATGCACACAGAAATTGTGTGAGCCATTGTGACCAGTTGCAACAGGAATTGATAATTGTTGATTAGATGTTGCACCGCTCTCGTCAACTCCAGTATAGTTAGACACGGCATGACCACCGCCCCAGTAAGCCTTATCATCCCAAGCATCAGCGAATTCATGTGCCAAATAAGTATTACCGTTATCATTCCATTGATAGATTACAGAATTGGGATCGTCCTTATCTGGATATAACAGAGATCCGCCATACTGAGGATCATCGATTAGAGAGCTCCAATTATTATATCCAATGTAATTATAATTCTGACCACCTTTCCAGTCAGAGTCTTCAAAAGTCAAAACTGCAAATGTCGGTTTTATTTTCTCGTTGTCATCGTCATCAGAACACGATGTGAAAGCCAATCCGCAAATCATAGCGGCAAATACTAAAAAATAATGTTTTTTCATAACTTTTAGATATTAATTAATAAAATGATACTATATAATCGTTTTTTTATGTTTAAAATTGAAGGTTAAAGTTCTCATGAGCTACGCCAATTCTTAATCATCAATTGAAGCATCGTCGCCCTCCTTCTTCATCTTGACAATTTTAGTAGGACAGACATTTATACATCTTCCACATTTCAAACAATCAGGATGCAGATAGCCCGAAATGTCTCCTTTTGCATCATATGGAGTGAGTTGCATAGGACAAAAACGAGCACAATTCTTGCATTTCATCTCGCAATCGCTTGCAACTAAAACTCTTTTAAATCCTTTAGGAAATGGCATATGCTTTGGCGCAACCCACGACGAGATTGTTCCCATTGGACAAAACGAGCACCAAGTACGAGGAGCATAAATAAATGAAAGAACAACGCCCACAACTGTTGTTATGAGAATAATCTTCCAGAACACAAATCCCATACTTGCCCAGTCGCCCCAAGCAAAATACATCTGCACACCAAACATAGCGAAGATCAAAAATACCATAAACAAGCGGAAGCCAAAGGTCCGTACAAACTTAGGTATTGGTCGATGTGGTGAATACTTAGAGAGCAACCGGTCGTACATGTTTCCTCTCGGACAAACATGTCCACACCACCAACGTCCACGCCATATTGATGTTAGCACCGGACCGAACATACAGATGATTGCCACCCACCCTACAATCGGGAAGAACCATCCCAAAATCAGATAGGCAAACAAAATCCAATAAAAATGGATGCCACCTGACTTAAAATGTCTATGAAATCTTTTATTCGCCATATTGACACTTTTTTAATTGATAATTAATGTATATCCGATCCTTTTGGATGGTATGGTTATTGATACGTTGGAGATTTACTCGCTATATATTAAGTACATGACAAAGATAAGAATATAATATGAAAAACATCACACTTTTTGGAAAAAATATTCTCTGCAATTAAACAAATTCATCGTATAGGCATCACCCAAGTCGCAACATTTTAAAAAAAAATGCTTTATATACTTTTAATATTAACGACTAATGCGTACATTTGCAAACGCAACATAAAAGCATGTTAACCCAAATCATAGACTAACCTATATTGGGAAAGCACAATTAATCAAATAAAATAACAAAGTCAATCAAATCATTCAAAATTATGGAAGAAACGCTTTTACCTAAAAATGAAATGACAGAACTACAAGAAAGTCAAATTTCAGAAACTACAAATCAAAAACCTATTAACAGAGTAAAGGGAATATGGGATATCGTATGGAAATTTTTGCTTGCAAATACATTATATCTTATTATTCCATTAATTTATGCAATAATTTATTATTTCACTACAATTCTTCCATCAAAAGAAGAAATATCAGGTACAACAGATGAGAGAATGGATATAATTTTTGATTTAATGTACCATTATGCGTTGTGTGCGATAATAACAGTTACACTTGGTATTATAATCTTTATAGCGATGAAGTTTGTGAAGATTTCCTTCGGACGAATAAAAAAACAGAAAATTCTACCACTGATGGCTGTTACACCCACATTAGCCATTTCGTATATGTGTTTTGAATTTTCATGTGCAATGCTTCTCCTAATAAGTGGCTGGCTTCCTGAAGAATTCCTTGAAAATGATCCGGATTTGTTCATGATTATTACACCTTCCACATGGGTTTTGAGTTTACTTCTGATTGGCATATTAGGACCTATATTCGAGGAAATAATGTGTCGTGGAGTACTCATTGGGGGATTACTTAAAATAAAATGCCCTGTATGGACTGCCATAATTTTATCTGGAATAATATTCGGTGCGCTTCACGGAATGATTATTATGTTTCTCGGATGTACAATTTTCGGTATTATAACAGGATGGCTTTATTATCGTACGCAAAGTTTGATTCCTGGCATCATTATGCATATCATTAACAATTCCATTGTAGTTGGAGTTATTTTATTAGGTTGTCAATATACCGATTCAACAGAGAGTTTAGAAATTACACCCGAAGACACAAAAATAGGTCTTATATTTTTCTCAATCACTGCTGCGATTGCCCTTCTTCTGATTATTGGTTGTCTGTGGTGGTTAAACAAAAAGCTGCCTAAAGACAAAGAAGAGATAAGCAATGAGAATTTGTCTGTTCAAACAATTTAGTAAGTAA
>JAGABW010000098.1 GCA_017614465.1 Bacteroidaceae bacterium
AACTTCTTTTGTTGATTTCTTAATAACTACTTCACCTCCGAGTTCGGGATGATTTGAATAATAAACAGACTTAACAATTTTCTGCGAAAAACCTTGAACAGTAAAACTGAATAATGCTAAAAGAATCAATAATATTTTTTTCATGATATAAATACTTAACTTTTTAAATTAAGGTAAAACATTATTTTTGCATTGCAAAGATAATAAATATCTATAAATCAGCCAAATTAGTAACAAAAAAACAGCAGAAGTTTCATTTTCACAAAACCTCTGCTGTATCTTGATTCTTCCAGATTTGTTTTTATTTCACAATTCCTTCTGCGAGATATGGTTTCAATTCATCATACGAAATAACACATTCAGGCATTCCGGCCGCATAAGGTACAATTTCATATACTCCATATATAAATTTAATGCCACCGTCAACAATCCATCCTCCGTTAGCAGGAAGTGGGAATTCGTCACGAACATTATCAAACAAGACATCATCTATCTCTACATCTGAGTTCTCATCAAAATATGATGCAAGATGTTTCTTGATAACTTTTGCAAGACCTTCAGTGCTCTCAAAAAGATTATCAGAGATTATATAACCTGTTTGTTTAACGAAAGTCTTACCATAATTATATGGAATATCATGTGCTCCACCATAGTAATCAGAGCCCAAAACTTCATATGTAACATAGTCGTCGGATTCATACACTACTTTTATCTCTATTTGACGACTTGCCGTAGGTGTGTCATCATCACGTTTAAAGAACTTAGAAGAAATACTCTTTAACATCTTCTCAGAGAAGTCAATCTTTCCTTTATAATCATCTGACAAACAATTTGTAATCCATTGTCTGATAGATTTGGCTAATTGACTATCACCTTGTGGCACATCTACATCAATAGTGTAATATGATGTCATGGCGTCAGGATTTGACAATGAATCTTTAAACTGAACATTCTCGACAGAAAATTCTACGACTTCTTCTGGCTCTTCATATTCTGTGGAATCAACTGCTGTTGAATCTGAGTCTGTTGATTGTGATGTATTATTGCTGTTACATGCTGTTGTACACATGAAAAAGCTTATTGCGAATACAGAAATAAGTATTTTATTCATTATAAGGTAGGATTTAATGGTTTATAAATAAATCTATAATGGGTTAGCCTTAACAGCTAACCCAATTATATAGGATTTCATTTAGATTCTAAATGAGCGATTACTTCAAGAAATCATCAAGAGCGCTACGTACATCACCAGTATTAGTGTTGTTAGCCTGTTGATTTCCTTTGTTTTCATAATCACTGTGACGGTATTCCTGACGTGCTGTACGTCCTTCGTTATTTCCGTGTTGGCGATCATTGTTGCGTTGTGGACGCTGAGGACGTTCTGCGCGCTGAGGTCTTTCTGGACGTTCAACATATCCTTCTGGTTTCTCAATAAGAGCACGGTGAGATAGTTTAAACTTACCTGTCTTTTGATCAACATCAACAAGTTTCACATCGATTGTGTCACCTTCGTTGATACCAGTTTCTTCCATAGTTGCAAAACGTTTCCAGTCGATCTCAGAGATGTGGAGCAATCCTTCCTTACCTGAAAGGAACTCAACAAAACATCCGTAAGGCATGATTGACTTAACCTTACTTGTATAGACCTCACCTACTTCAGGAACAGCAACAATACTCTTGATACGTGACATTGCATCGTTGATGCTTGCCTTATCTGGAGCTGCAACCATTACTTTTCCTTCACCGTCAACTTCTTCTATTGTGATAGTTGTCTTTGTTTCTTCTTGGATCTGCTGAATAACTTTTCCACCAGGACCGATTACTGCACCAATCATATCCTTAGGGATAATAATCTGTTCGATGCGAGGAACATGTGGCTTGAAGTCTTCACGTGGCTGACTGATAGTCTTCATCATCTCACCCATGATGTGTTCGCGACCAGCTTTTGCTTGCATAAGTGCGCGTTCAAGGATTTCGTATGAAAGACCGTCACACTTGATATCCATCTGAGTTGCAGTAAGACCCTTAGCTGTACCAGTAGTCTTAAAGTCCATATCACCAAGGTGGTCTTCATCACCTAAGATGTCAGAAAGGATAGCATATTTATCTTCACCTGGGTTCTTGATAAGTCCCATTGCGATACCTGCAACTGGATTCTTAATTGGCACACCTGCATCCATAAGAGCAAGAGTTCCTGCACATGTTGTAGCCATTGAAGAAGAACCGTTTGATTCGAGGATATCACTTACCACACGAATTGTGTAAGGGAAATCTTCAGGAATCTGTCCTTTGATACCACGCCATGCAAGGTGTCCGTGACCGATTTCACGACGGCCAGTAGAACGCTGAGCCTTAGCTTCACCTGTAGAGAATGGAGGGAAGTTATAGTGAAGAAGGAACTTCTGATAGTATTTTTCTAATGCACCGTCAACAAGTTTCTCATCCAATTTAGTTCCGAGAGTTGCTGTTGCAAGAGCTTGAGTTTCACCACGAGTGAAGATTGCGCTACCATGAGGTCCAGGAAGTGGACTTACTTCACACCAGATAGGACGGATTTCAGTTGTTATACGTCCATCAAGACGAATTCCTTCATCAAGAATACAACGACGCATAGCATCACGTTCTACATCTGCATAATATCTGTCGATGAGAGTATTCTTTTCTTCAAGTTCATCTTCAGACATATCAGCATGGTTAGCTGCATAATTTTCTTTATAGTCTTCACGAATCTTTTCGAAAGCTTCTGCACGTGCATGCTTCTCAAGACCTTGTTTTGTTACGTCATATGCTGGTTTGTAGCAAACGTTCTTTATATCTTCACGAAGTTCTTCGTCGTTAACTTCATGGCAATATTCACGTTTTACATCTGTGCCGAGTTCCTTCATAAGTTCTTTCTGAAGTTGGCACTGAGGTTTGATTGCTGCGTGAGCTGCCTTAAGAGCTTCGAGCAAGTCTTGTTCGCTCACTTCCTTCATCTCACCTTCAACCATCATGATGTTTTCTTCAGTAGCACCCACCATAAGATCCATATCAGCTTGCTTAAGCTGTTCGAAAGTTGGATTTATGACGAATTCACCATTAATACGTGCTACACGTACTTCTGAAATTGGGCCGTCAAATGGGATATCACTACATGCAAGAGCTGCACTGGCTGCAAAACCAGCAAGAGCATCAGGCATATCAACACCATCTGCTGAGAATAAGATTACATTAACATAAACTTCTGCATGATAGTTTGATGGGAATAATGGGCGAAGAGCACGGTCAACCAATCGGCATGTAAGAATTTCTTCATCAGATGGTTTGCCTTCACGCTTTGTAAAACCTCCAGGGAATCGGCCGTTTGCCGAATACTTTTCACGATATTCTACCTGGAGAGGCATAAAATCTGTTCCTGGTACTGCATCTTTTGCGGCACAAACAGTGGCCAGGAGCATAGTGTTACCCATTCTAAGCATGACAGCTCCATCGGCTTGTTTTGCCAAACGTCCTGTTTCAATGCTGATTTCTCTACCATCAGGCAATGAAACTTTCTTTGTAATTACATTCATTTTTTTAATTTGCTATTATACTGCACACCTTTGTGCATTGATTATATATAAAATCACGATAAATCGTGCAAAGATAATAATTAATTAATAATTTATCACATTAATTTTAAATTAATTTCTTTTTATCTCATGTTTTTTTGTTTTTTCGCTCCAAATACATAATAATTAGTTAAATTTGCAATCTGTAAACATTCATAACAATCAAAATATGACAAAAATACTTACTACAATAATATCGGCCATTGCATTATGCTCAATTACAGCTTGTGACCAATCACCAAAATTTTCAATTGAAGGCAATATAGAAAATGCCAACGATTCTGTATTATATCTTGAAGCCATAACACTGGACGGTGTTCAGAAATTAGATTCAGTTAAGTTAAATTCAAACGGAGATTTCAAGTTTAAGGCGCCTGCCCCAGCCTATCCTGAGTTCTATTCACTCAGAATAAATCAGAAAAGAATAAATCTTGCTATCGACTCTACTGAAACTATTATAGTTAAAGCCTCATTACCTCAAATGAGCACAAACTATACAGTCGAAGGCTCAAAGAGTTGCGAAAACATCAGACAGATCGTTATCAAGCAGATTGACTTGCAAAACAAGATAAATGCCATTGGAAGAAATACCAACCTATATCCAAAAGAAATAACCGACAGCATTGACACTCTCATACAAAATTACAAAAAAATCATGAGAGATGAATATATACTAAAAAATGCAAGTTCAACTGAAGCGTATTATGCAGTATGCCAGTCTATTATCTACGGAAATTCTGTCATTCAGGTTTTCAATCCGATAGACGACCGTAACGACGTAAAATGCTATGCTGCTGTGGCTAACTCTTGGGATGCCTTATATCATGATTCTGAGCGCACCATACAGCTCTGCAATCTGGCAATAAAAGGAATGAATAACACTGCACCTTCACAACAGAAAATCATTGAAATAGATGAATCAAAAATATCTGAGGCAGGTATTATTCCAATAAAACTCCCAGACATCAACAGCAAACTCATAGACATTACTTCTTTAAAAGGTAAGGTGGTGTTACTTGACTTTACTAAATACGGAGCAAAAGACTCAGCAGAAAGAACTCGTAAGATGCGTGACTTGTATGACAAATACAAGAACAGAGGATTTGAGATTTATCAGGTATCACTCGACGATGACATCCATTATTGGAAAATATCATGCGAAAATCTGCCTTGGATATGTGTCCACGAAACAAACGGAAGTACTACAGGTTCATATGGTGTAAATACCCTACCTACATCCTTCATTATCAACCGAAACAATGAGGTTGTAATAAGAAGCGAAATGATAAAAACATCAATCGAAGAAGAAATTGAAAAACTATTATAAATCATAATACAAGAAACGTGTCAGAATTACTGATATATCTGAGGATTTCATATATGAATGACATGAGAACAACATCAAAAATCTCACAGATCCATAAACCTCCGACATATCAGTAATTTTCATCGTTTCGACAACCAACCTTGTTTTTATTACCTGGCATATTTCATAAATCGGAAGTTTTTCTTAACTTTGTCACCAAATAAAAAATCTAATGAATACAACAAGACAAGTAAGAATAATTTTTACAACTGACATACACGGCAACTATTTCCCATTCGACTTCCGACATCAACGCTGGGGTAAAGGCAGTTTACAGCGTGTACATGCCTTCGTTGCACAAGAATGCCAACGAGATCCGGGAAGCACCTTACTTATTGACGGTGGAGATATGCTGCAAGGTGAGCCTACCAGTTATTATTTCAATTTCGTTGACAAAAACGAACGCCACAAAGTGGCAGACATGTGCAACTTCATCGGATACGATGCTGGAGTAATAGGCAACCACGATATAGAAACAGGACATAAGGTTTTCGACAGATACATACACGATTGCAATTTTCCCATACTCGGTGCAAACGCCATAGATATCAATACTGAAAAACCTTATTTTCAACCATATACAATATTTTACAGGAGCGGTGTTAAAATTGCATTGATCGGATTTGTCACACCAGCCATTCCGCATTGGATTCCAAGAACAGTGTGGCACGACTTGCGATTTGAAGACATACAGTCAAGCGCAAAGAAATGGATTGACATAATAAAAAAAGAAGAAAACCCTGATTTTATAATCGGACTTTTCCACTCTGGTATGGACGAAGGTATCATAACCGAGCAATACAGAGAAAACGCCACCAGAGAGACAGCAAGTAATATCGAAGGATTCGACCTGATATTATACGGACACGACCACACTGCCAATACCGAGGAGATAACAAATCCTGCCGGAAAGAAAATTCTATGCATAAATCCAGGAAGTTATGCCCACAACGTGGCTGTCATAAACATACAATTCACGCTTGACGAGAATAACAATGTCATAGGCAACGAAATAATCAACAAACGAACCCATTATATCGGAACTGTCAGAAATCTTCACGGAAAGGAATTCCGCAAGAACTTCTTCAGAGAATATCAAGGAGTCAGCAAATTCGCTTCTGAGATTCTTGGTACATCCCATTCCGACATACAGATAACAGATGCATATTTCGGATCGTCGTCATATATCGATCTGATACAATCACTTCAACTGAAGATATCAAATGCCGACATCTCATTTGCAGCACCATTGTTCTTCAATGCTGTGATAAAGTCAGGCCCGATAAAGATAAGCGACTTGTTCAACATATACAGATTTGAGGACAAACTATACACCCTCAAACTCTACGGACATGAAATCAAATCATATCTCGAAATGAGTTATGACGGCTGGATAAACCAAATGAGCGGCCCAGACGATGACTTTCTAAAGACATGTCCGATGAAGAATGCTCCAGACAAGTTGGGATTCAAGAATTTCATTTTCAACTTCGATTCGGCTTCTGGAATAAACTACACTGTTGATGTAAGCAAAGAACTCGGAAACAGGGTTGAAATAACCAGCACATCCCAAGGAAAGCCATTCGACATGAATGGTATATACATCTGTGCCACAACGGCTTACAGAGCTAACGGAGGAGGAGAACTGCTTACAAAAGGGGCCGGACTGACAAAAGAAGAAATAGAAGAACGAATTATAGCAGCCACAGAGCATGATATCCGTCATTACATGATGGAACACATACGTAACACACACGACATATACCCACAACCACGCAACAACTGGAGATTTATTCCAGATGATTGGGTAAAAATCGCCTCTGAACGCGAACGTGCACTGTTATTCAGTGATGATAGTATAATTGAAGAAGAAACGCCTGATGGAAAATAGACTAATTGTAATAACAGGACCAACTGCATGTGGCAAAACCACATTTGCCGCACATCTTGCTGCTGCAATCGACGGAGAGATTATCAGTGCCGACAGCCGCCAAGTTTATCGTCGTATGGACATAGGAACAGGAAAAGACCTTAAAGATTACGATGTGACCATAAACGACAACGGCAACGACAAAAAAACGATTCATATTCCCTATCATCTCATTGATATTGCCGAACCTGGTACAATATATAATGTATATCAATACCAGCACGATTTCCATGTGACATACAACGACATACTAAAAAGAGGACGCACCCCTATCCTCTGTGGAGGTACAGGCTTATACATCGAATCCATCCTGAAAGCATATACCTTCGACGGTAGAGACTGCCCACCAATAGACAGCATCGTCTTTGCACTCAGTATCGACCGGGATTTACGAAGAGAACGCATTAGTCAAAGACTTAAAGCAAGAATGGACGAAGGTATGGTCGAGGAAGTCAAGGCATTGATCGATTCAGGAGTCTCAACCGAAAGACTAATACGCTATGGTCTTGAATACAAGTATATTACACTGTATCTTTTAGGTGAATTGTCATACGAAGATATGTATAACAAACTGGAAATAGCAATACATCAGTTTGCAAAACGACAGATGACATGGTTTAGAGGAATGGAAGAACGCAGAAATATTCCAATTAAATGGATAGATTCACAACTTCCTACAGAGGAAAAGATAAAAATTGTAAAGAAAACTATTAATAATGATTAAATAATTGTTTTGTTTATATATTTTTGTTTTATATTTGCGAACAATATATAACAAACAAAGATACTAACAACCTATTGAATAATAATTAAGGTAAAAAACAACAACAATTATGAAGAATAAATGGATCAATATCGCAAGTTTTGCATTAATAGCTTGCATATCACTGAATAGTTGTGATTTCACATCAAGCAGAAACTATATGGGAACCATGGCAGGTGCCGAAATCGGAGGAGTCGTAGGTGAAGCTCTCGGATGGATGTCAACAGACCGTCACGACGGCCCAGGCAAAGCCATGCTGGGCTCTGTTATCGGAACAGTGGCAGGTGCCATGATTGGCAACACCCTCACAAAAGACCGTCCTGTATATGACGAGGCTCCAATATATAACGACAACTATAGTTATAACGAACCTCAAAGAAACAACTATAATCGTGACAATTACAACAGAAACTATAATGACGACTATCAGATTAGCGGAGGATATAATGACGACAACTCAAGAAGAAAGTCAAAGTATGACAAAAGAAATCCTCAATCATACCAATATGACAATTATAGTTCACTGATAATCAAAAATGTATATTTCCAAGATGAAGACGGAGACGGACGAATCAGCAGAAACGAGACCGTCAACATCATATATGAAGTAACAAATACAAGTAAGGTAAGATATAATGATGTTGTACTGAAAGTCGAAACAATCAATAACGAAAGAAATTTTGCACTTTCACCAGCAACAACCGTAGATATAGCCCCTGGAGAGACTCTCAGATATAAAGCAAAAGCATTCTGTAAATCAAGACCGACGGCAAACATCGCAGAATTCAGAGTAAGCGCAAATAGTCCGAAAGCAGGTTATACTTCTTCAGAATTGCAAATCCGAATGAACAAATAACAACATTGGTTTTAATTCGACAAAGAATAGTATTCACTTTTTCGTCTAACTCTTTGTCATTTCATAATAAATGTGTAAATTTGCCACCGAAAGATGTCTTGGTGGCATTTTTCATTCATTATTGATTTTACAGTTAGTAAATACACAAACAGTTAACAATTAGTAATGAAATCCAATTAAAAACATTAAGGTGAAAAGTATTAATTATTCTCACAAAATAAAAACAAGATGAAAAAGTACAATTTCAATGCGGGACCATCAATACTTCCACGCGAAGTAATTGAAGCAACTGCAGCAGCGTGCTTGGACTTTAACGGTTCAGGACTTTCTCTTATGGAAATCAGCCACCGTGCAAAAGATTTCCAACCAGTAATTGACGAGGCAGTAGCTCTCTTCAAGGAATTGCTTAATATCCCTGAAGGTTATTCGGTACTCTTCCTCGGAGGTGGTGCAAGTCTTGAATTCTGTATGGTACCATACAACTTCTTAGAGAAGAAAGCTGCATATCTCAACACTGGTGTATGGGCAAAGAAAGCCATCAAAGAAGCAAAGGCTTTCGGAGAAGTTGTTGAAGTAGCATCTTCTGCAGACACAACATATTCTTATATTCCAAAAGGATATGAAATTCCTGCAGACGCAGACTATTTCCACATCACAACAAACAACACTATCTACGGTACAGAAATCCGTGAAGACCTTGACAGTCCAGTGCCAATGATTGCAGACATGTCATCAGATATATTCTCACGTCCTATCGACATCAGCAAATACATCTGTATTTACGGTGGAGCACAGAAGAACCTTTCTATGGCAGGTCTCACTTTCGTAATTGTAAAAGACGAAGCTGTTGGTAAGGTAAGCCGTTACATCCCAACAATGCTTAACTACCAGACTCACATCGATGGTGGAAGCATGTTCAACACACCTCCAGTAGTACCTATCTACTGTGCACTTCAGAACCTCAAATGGATTAAGGCAAACGGTGGTGTTGAGGCAATGAACAAACGCGCTCAAGAACGTGCAGCACTTCTTTATGCTGAAATCGACAGAAACAAGTTGTTCCGTGGAACAGTTGCAAAAGAAGACCGTTCAGTTATGAACATCTGCTTCGTTATGAACGACGAATACAAAGATCTTGAAGCTGACTTCATGAAGTTTGCTACAGAACGCGGAATGGTCGGAATCAAAGGTCACCGCAGCGTAGGTGGTTTCCGCGCTTCTTGCTACAACGCAATGAGCATCGAAGGTGTTCAGGCACTTGTAGATTGCATGCAAGAATTTGAGAAACTTCATTAATAAAACCAATATTTTAAGTAATTAAAAATATGAAAGTTTTAATTGCAACAGAAAAACCTTTTGCTCCAGTAGCAGTAGAAGGAATCAAGAAAGAAGTAGAAGCAGCAGGTTATGAACTTGCTTTGCTCGAAAAATATACTGACAAGACACAACTCCTTGAAGCTGTAGCAGATGCTGATGCAATCATCATCCGTTCAGACAAGATTACTCCAGAAGTATTCGATGCAGCAAAACAATTAAAGATTGTTGTACGCGCTGGTGCTGGTTACGACAATGTTGACCTTGAAGCAGCAACAAAGCACGGAGTAGTTGTAATGAACACTCCAGGTCAAAATGCAAACGCTGTAGCTGAGCTCGTATTCGGTCTGTTAGTATTTGCAGTACGTAAGTTCTACAACGGAACTGCAGGTACAGAACTTATGGGCAAGCGTCTTGGTATCCTTGCATTCGGTAACGTTGGTCGCAACGTAGCTCGTATTGCAAAAGGATTCGGAATGGAAGTAAGCGCATTCGATGCATATTGCCCAGCAGAAGTTATCGAGGCTGCAGGTGTTCAGGCTGCAAAAAGTCAGGAAGAACTCTTCCAACAATGTGACATCGTCAGTCTTCATATTCCTGCAACTGCAGAAACTAAGCAAAGCATCAACCGCAAATTGGTTGGCAGCATGAAGAAAGGTGGTATCGTAATCAATACTGCACGTAAGGAAGTTATCAACGAAGCAGAACTCATTGAACTCCTCAACGAACGTACTGACTTGAAATATATCACAGACATCATGCCAGATGCTGATGCTAAGTTCAAGGAATTTGAAGGACGTTACTTCTCAACTCCAAAGAAGATGGGTGCACAAACTGCAGAAGCAAATATCAACGCTGGTATTGCTGCAGCAAAACAGATTGTATCATTCTTCAAGGACGGATGTACAAAATTCCAAGTAAACAAGTAATATTTAAACATATTACCCCAATCAATAAAAGGATATACTCATCGCGAGTATATCCTTTTTTATTACATAACTAAAAACAAAAAAAATGAAAAATCAAATATAGTATTATTTATTTTTGATCTTAGTAATATTCATAAACAAGACATCATTTCTTTATAATCGAAAAAAACATCTCATTTAACTTATTATTCTTTGTTGGATCACCAATCAATACCACACTATCGTTCTTATTTATCAACAAATCATGAAGCAATCTATTATCAGTTATCTGAGGATTTTGACGTCGGAAAACGCCCGATGTATCCACATAAACTTCATGTTCAAGTCCTGAAGCCTTATACGACTCTATGATTTCATCTTTATTTCCATGATCTGCAGATAGAATAAACGAGAAATACACACGGCCTTCTTTCTCCAAATAGAATAAATCGTTCCAATAACGTAACGAATTCATTATACAACGTGAGCATGAAACTGAATCCATATATACCACCATTGTATATGGATATTTGCGGTCGGGAACAGATGTCATAGTCGAGTCTGTCACACGCAACATCTCCGTGTAAGATACTTTCAAAGGCACTGATGATATTTTTTCCATCTGTTCTACTAATTCTTTGTTGTTGTTACAACAAATCAATAACAAAACAGATAACACTATACTTAGTTTCTTCAACATAAGAAATAATTCTTTTTTATTGAACTTCAAGAAGTTATTTAATAAAAGTATTCTAAATATATATTATTTTGCAAGGAATAATTATTGTCTTATAATAATCCCTCTGCTGGAATATATGCCAATTTAAATTTACCAATATTCAAAAGGATAATCCTATTATTGGTTTTATCGTAACAGAAATTAGCAAAATCGCTACCTACATCCAATGTTTTAAGATACTTACCATTGGTGTCATACACAAACAATTTTGTTGGACTACTTGCTGTTCTGTAGTTACGACCAGAATAACTTGCAATAATCTTGTCGTTAGCAAATATCACCTTATCAAAATAGCTAATTTCTTCAGTACTTTCTGGATCCCAATCAGGACCACAGATGTTACATTTTACGTTTCCTTCTAAGTCGTATAATGTAATCAAGTCATAATTTCTATAACATTCTACGCATAAGTTATTCTCCTCTGAAGCAGTAGCACATATACGCTTTCTACCAACATCAGGATGTTTATAATCAAATTCCGTAAACTTACCTGTTGCCATGTTGTATTTTGCAAGTGCTTGCTGAAATCCATACATTTCACCAGGGAATATCATTGTTGCTATACAAAGCGAATCATTAATATATGTAAAACGATCAGGGAATTGCGTATTGTCAAGTTTACGTTTTTCTGCAAGTTTGTAATCAGGATTATTCAACATACTATCAATACGGGCACCATAGATAGTAAATTTCTCAAAATCAGTTATATATAACAATTTACTTTTTTCATCAACTACAAAACCTCCAAGATTTGCATATTCACCAGCACCATGTCCCATAGGGAACAATTCACCTAACTTTTCATAATTTTTTAAATCACAGACTGTTAGAAAAGACTGATTAGACAAAGGAGCTCCGACTTGCATCAGCAAAAACGAATCTAATGTCTGAATATCATAATAATCACTCTCCATAAGAGTATCAACTCCAACAATCTTATCTTTCACTGAAATAATATCAGTATCTCGTTTCTGAGAAATCTCATCAGGAGTATTTACAGTACAAGCTGTAAACAACGCTGCAATTGTAAGTAAAGTTAATTTTTTCATTCTCTGCTAATTAAACATTCTTTGTCAATTAAAAATAAAAAAGTGGAACCGCCTAATAAATAGGCAGTTCCATGGGATATTTATTTATGTTTAGACCAGTCGTATTCTTTGTAGTAAGGATACCATGCGTTGCAGTAACATCCATCACCCTTGCCCATACATCCGTTTGGACAGAAATAGCTACCATTATCATTTTGACTTAATGCTTCGATGTTCTCAGACATCATAGAAGTATTAACTTGTGATGCATTATATGCCTTAACACCGCAGAAACCTGCTACAGCTACAACTGCTACTAATAAAGTTGCTTTAATTTGTTTTTTCATAATTTTAAATTGTTATAGTTTAAATTGTTAATAATTTAGTGTATAAAACACTATTTATGACCTACAAGGTCGGTCCCCATTCCCCATGCATTGAGAACGGCATATCTCATGAAATATGTTTCTATCTATTAATTCTTAGGTTAATTGGCATTTTTCATAATGATTATTGCCAAGGATTTGACTATGAAGTCGGTTTTTTGAACTTTCTCTAAAATCACTGTTAAGGTTAAAATAGGTGATTAAGTTCAGCGTAGACTTATATGGAGAAAACAAAGGTTATTCTATACCATAAAGACTATGTTTTGATTGTACTCGCTTAGTAAATCTGCGGCAAATATATACTATTTTAAAATATCTTCCAAATTTTTCTGACAAAAAATTATAAAAATGTTTATTATTCTAAAAAAAATCGAAAAACGTACACACAGAATACTGTGTACACATCTTTATATTTTAGAAAACTAAACGAATCTTTTTGAAATCGTTATAAAATCTTTACAATTCGAATTTATTCTACTTCCACAGAGCGATTAAAAACTTGTAAAGATATGACTAATTTTCTATTCTTGGCGTTGGATTAATACCATAAGTAGTAGTAATTTTGTCGTTTAGCAACCTAATAAACAAGTTATAAAGGATAATATTAAATAACTGCGGTATCTCATAATAATCTTAATTCATATAATGTTTGCGATTTTGATTGACTAAACAAAAGTTCCATTCGTATAGATCATACTTATTTATAATAAACGTTATAATTAAATGTTGTGTAAGGATAATAATTTTTATTGTTAATTTAATAAAAAAAGATTATATTTGTAGAATATTATAAACGAAGTAATGCAATTGACAAAATGAAGAATGTGATTGAGACTGTAAAAAGTGCCATATTGGCGGGGATTTGTATTGGTATTGCTGGGTATGGTTACCTTATGAGTAAAGACATTATCGGAATAGTACTATTTACATTTGGTCTGTTAGCTGTTGTCAATTATGGTTTCAAGTTATACACAGGTACTGTGGGGTTCTGTGGCAGCAAACGTGGATTGGCTGTAAAAGAAATACCATTGGTTCTGATAGGCAACATTATTGGAACTTTTATCATTGCATTACTATCATACACTTCAGCGAAGGATCTTCAAAGTGTAGCTCAAGGCATTTTGGAATCACGTTTGGATAATGGTATTTTGCGTAGCGGTTTGCTTTCTATCGGATGCGGTTTCATAATGACCACAGCTGTTAATTTTGCAAAGTATGATAAGAAATGGCTTCCTTTATTGTTCGGAGTCCCAATATTCATTGTGTGTGGTTTCCCTCACTGCATTGCCGATGCATTTTATTACCTTGCGGTCCCTATCGACTTTTGGAAGAATCATATATATGAAATTTTAGGACTTTATATAACAATTGTTATAGGAAATGCAGTAGGATGCAACTTGGTAAGAATTATTAAATTCGACAAGGAAGCGTAGGCTACATTATAACATCTGAAAATTAGCGGATTAAGACATTATACAATCTACGCACTCCTTATTTCCAATATAATTTACTATACGATAATGTTTTCCTACTTTAACAGTATCAGGGAACAATGAACAAATTTTATGTTCCATCTTATCTATTGGAATGATAACTGGAGTTGATACAAAATCTTTAATATTCTGATCTACAACATTTTCATAACAACTATAAATGGATATAACCATAATAGACGCAATGATGAGCCATAGCATTCACAAACGTCTCATTTTATTTTTCTTAACTTAACTATTATAAAATTATCCAATTTATTAACTTCATGCGCAAGTCGATCATATGCCTGTTGGAACATATCTTTTGTTTTCTGAGTTGTCAGATATTTACCATCCAACATTGCTAATAACTCATCAGCCGTAATGACCGAATAGTAATATTTACCATCGAAATAATTGATGGCTGGTAAATATTCAAACTGTTTAAATACTTTGATAGTGTTTTTATCTAAATCCAAATCGTAATAAGAAACATCGTTATTTATAAAGAAATTTCCTCTTATATGATTATTATACAGATAATAACAAAGGGCACCATCATACTGATCGTTGTATTCTTGATTCTTTTTAGATGTAGTCTTTTCTAATGTGGCTGTGTTGTCACCATGCAGTATTGTTTGATTTATTATTGAACGATCTTTCAAGTCTATGATTGAGAACATTGTTCTGAAA
>JAGABW010000099.1 GCA_017614465.1 Bacteroidaceae bacterium
TGATTCAGACTTTCTATTTTTCCGATATTTATATTCGTTCAACTTCGATTTTCTGATTAAGGAAGATGGATGCACTTTCGCCAAAGCGTTCCGGAGATTCAGATGTATAGTATTTACATGAGCCTCCACGTGAGATACGTGAATCTATCTCGGGATGACGTTTGAGATAATCTTTCAGACTGTCAGCAATATACTGTCCCTGAGAGATAATCATAATATTCTCAGGACAATACTGTTTTATCTTGTTAATCAAAAGAGGATAATGAGTACATCCCAATATAATTGTATCAATCAGCGGATCCATACTCAAGAGTGTATCAATGCGCTCTTTTACGAAATAATCGGCACTTGGCTTGTCAAATTCACAATTCTCAACCAATGGCACCCACATCGGGCATGCCAGTCCTGTGATAGTACATTCAGGAAATAGCTTTTGTATTTCGAGAGTGTATGAATTAGACTTTATAGTACCTTCAGTTGCAAGCACACCGATATGATGAGAACGAGTATAATTACCTACGATTTCTGCGGTAGGACGTATCACACCCAACACACGGCGGTCAGGATATGCGCCCGGCAGATAATTCTGCTGTATATTACGTAAAGCCTTGGCCGATGCAGTGTTACATCCGAGAATAATCAACGGACAATCCATCTCAAACAGTTTCTGAACCGCTTCCAGGGTGAATTCATACACAACATCAAACGAACGTGTTCCATAAGGCGCACGTGCATTATCACCAAAATAGATATAATCGTATTGCGGCATAAGTTTTCTGATACTGTCGAGTATCGTAAGTCCGCCATAGCCTGAATCAAATATTCCGATTGGAGTCATCACCTTTTAGCCACTATTTGTTTAATGCTGAAATAACCTCGTTTGTCATATCCTCACCTAATTCGGGATTAATGAAAAGGTATGCCTCATTATCTGTGTTGATAATATACGGATAGCCTTTTTCCTTGCCTATTTCAGCCAGAACCGCTTTAAGATGCTCTTTTACAGGTTGCATAAGTTCGTTTTCAGCCTTTGCAAGCAAACGTTGTGACTCCTGTTTAAAAGCCACACTTTGTTCCATCAGCTGCTGCAATTCTTTCTGACGTTTGATAAGAATATTCTCAGGGAACGATTTCTGTCCGTCCACATATTCCTCAAATTGTTTATTAAAGGCCTGTTCAGAACGTTTAAGTTCCTTATCATAATTTGATTTCAGTTCATTCAGACTTGCCTGAGCCTTAACATATTGAGGCATAGCTTTCATTATCTTTGAATAACTGACGTATCCGAATTTCAGTTCTGTTGTCTGAGCGATCATAACACATGATAAACATGACATTATAAAGATCAAAAAGAGTTTCTTCTGCATATGTTATTCTTTCTTTATTATTTTTATATTTTCTTCATTATCAGAATTGTATAGATTCCAAACATCATTTTATTGATATTACCAACGGAGATTTAATCCGCTTCGCAAAACCATTAAGATAGGATTCCCAATCAGCCATGGATATTATATCAGTTGATGCATTCCTGTTCCATGCAGAACCGAAATAATAAGTAAATGACGGTTTCTGTCCCATCACACCGAATATATGTCCTACAGCATCCGGATTATCCTCATCGGGCTTAAAAAACATCTTGTCTGTCGTTGCAGGGAAAGCAACACCCACATATGTATGTCCAAAGTCGAGATTCTGTTCCGAACGATATTTGTCTTTATAAAGTTCCGGATCACCAAGATCCTCATACATCATATATCCGTCCTTTACGTTCATTATATATGCGTATGGATTTTCCTTATGTATCACAATACCAACTGAAGTCTGCACAGAAGAAGGCATTTCTTCATACACTACTTCTACACGATTCATATGCGAATTGGCATCAAGAGACAGAACTCGTTTTTCAACAACGTATTTACCATCAACCTTTATCGTATCGAACGACATCTGAAACGTGAATCTTAACGGTCCGTTATCGAGGATAGTACATTTCTTACAAGTATTCGGATATTGAATAGACATATCGTTTCCAACAAGCAAAGCAGATGTACCACATCCTAATGATGCAAGAGATTTATAGCAATCCAATCCGTTTCCATGATCTACATAATAACTAATAGAATTATATACATCATCAGCTAAGTCGCCATATCCCAATTCTCTTAATCTGCGGATTGTTGCCTGGATATTATTATCAAATTCGTTCTTGTATCGAGCCTCAACCACCAAATCTGTTGTTCTTTTATTCAAGACATCATATCCAAAGGATTCATTCTTATGATTCAACGTTGAATCAGAGCAACTACATTTAAATGCCACATAGTTATTCTCCCATGCTATATCTTTGTTGTATTCTAAGAACTGACGCCCGAAAACCAAAGGCTCGTATTCTGCTGCATTACCATGAACTGCATAATACACAGATTTGCCTTTTGACGGCACACCAACCTGAAAGATCAACTTACCATCATAGGTTTTCTGACTTGGTATTTCGCGTCCGTCAGCATCAGTTACAATGAAATTATCTGTACCGAGTTTGTTGCGGATGGATGACATTTCCATTTCAGCCATCTCCAGACGTTCAGCAGACAGTCTGTTTTCTACAGTGATCTTAACCTTATCCGCCGCAAACATGCTTACAGAGGCCATAAATAAGGTTAAGAACGATACATATCCTTTCATTGATAACATTCGCAGTTTTTTCTATCCAGAACAGAATTATAGTCGTTTAATAAAGTCAAAATCCAAAGTCTTACGGAACAGATTGGCTTTTGCAACACGAATCTGTATATCATCACCGATACTGAAGCGAGTATGTGACTTACGACCGACAAGACAGTAGTTTTTCTCGTCGAAATCGAAGTTTTCGTTGCCAAGGAAACGCACAGCAATAAAGCCTTCGCATTTATTGTCAATAATCTCGGCATATATACCAGCCTCGGTGACACCGCTAACTCGTGCAGGGAATTCAGCGCCTATCTTGTCGCTCAGATATTCCACCTGCTTATATTTGATACTTGCACGCTCTGCAGAAGCAGCCAGTTGTTCCATTGCAGAACTGTGTTCACATAAGCCCTCATATTTTTTCTGACTTGCACTTGGTGCACCAGTTGCATATCTTGTCAGCAGTCGGTGAACCATCAAATCAGGATAGCGTCTGATTGGAGAAGTGAAATGAGTATAATAATCAAAAGCCAAACCATAGTGTCCGATATTGTGAGTTGAATATCGTGCTTTCATCATGGCACGTAATGATACATTCTCCACCAGATTCTGGATTTTCTCACCGTGCACATCATGCAACAGTTTATTAAGGCTCTTTGCAACCTGAGTCTTTGTACCCTGAGTAATAATATGATACTTGAACCTACCGACAAACTGAGCCAGATTCTCCAATTTGTTAGGATCAGGCAGGTCATGCACACGATAAGGAAGAGTTTTTGCTCTCTCACCCTTTCTCACCTTACCTACACTCTCAGCGACGGTACGGTTAGCAAGAAGCATAAATTCCTCAATGAGCTTGTTTGCATCTTTAGCCACCTTAAAATACACATCTGTAGGATGACCTTTCTCATCGATCTCGAAGCGAACCTCCTCTCTGTCGAAATCAATTGCCCCGTTCTTCATTCTTGCCGCCTTCAGTTTGTGAGCCATTCGGTTAAGAATTATCAGTTCATTACAGAACTCACCTGTTCGCTTATCGGCAGCAACTGGTATATGTCCTTCTATATCATCGGCTTCACCATTCTGTTCAAGGATTGCCTGTACTTCCTCATATGTGAATCGTCGGTTACTCTTGATCACACTATGAACGATTCTCGATGAATATACTTTAGCCTCCTCGTCCATGTCGAAGACAACAGAGAATGCAAGTTTTTCTTCGTCAGGGCGTAAAGAACAGATATAATTACATAAACGTTCCGGAAGCATCGGAATGGTACGATCGACCAGATATATAGATGTTGCACGCTTTTGTGCTTCTTTATCAATAATAGAGCCTTCAAGTACATAATGCGACACATCAGCTATATGCACACCGACCTGATAAAGAATCTTTGAGCTCGACTTACCTTTAGGCTTATCTATTATCTTTATAGACAGGGCGTCGTCAAAGTCCTTTGCATCACGAGGGTCAATTGTAAATGTTACGACATCACGGAAATCCTCGCGCTGATTTATTTCTTCTTGAGAGATCTTATCAGATAATGTATCTGCATATTTCTCCACTTCCTTAGGATAAGTATATGGCAAACCATATTCGGCAAGAATGGCATGCATCTCAGTTTCATTTTCACCAACCTTACCTAATATCTCCTTAACCTTACCAATCGGATTACGTGTATTCTCCGGCCAGTCAACAATCTGAACGATTGCCTTGTCGCCATCCTTTCCGCCTTTCAGTTTATCAGCTGGGATAAACACATCATATGGCAACGAGCCGTCAGGTCGAACAAGAAAAGCAACGCCGTGATTAACCTGAAGCTGTCCGACAACCGGTTTGTCACTACGCTTGATAATTTCAATTACTTCACCATAGACACGCTCAGAGTTCTTTCGGCTTGCGAATAACGATACTTTCACTTCATCGCCATTCAAAGCATGTAAGGTATCCTCATCGTGGATTGCCACACCGATGCCATTAGGAATATCAACGAAATTACGTCCTCCTGATGTACGGCTGAATATACCGACGACCTCTTGATTTGTTTTTCCATTATAGGCTATTTCACCATCATAATTACGAAAGATCTGTTCGTTTTCCAACAAATCATTAAGAATATCCACGCATAGGAGTTTTGCAGGATGAGTAGTGAGTCTTAGTCCTGAGAACAATTTCTTCAATGTAAACGACTCTCGGGAATGAGTTGAGAGATATTTCAATATCTTCTCTTTCAGTTCGTTTTTGTTAAGTTTCTTGCGTGACATAAATTGATGGATTTATATTATAATTGATAAAAACAGTCCGTAAAAAATCACCAGTATAAGTATAAAAGCAGATTCACATTATGTAAACAATATGAAGAATACCGCTATAACATACCTTTTTATTTACATTGTAATGAACATTTATTTTGCAAAGTAAACAAATTTTCTTGATTTATTCAATAATTAATATAAAATTATTTATGAATCATATAATTCGCAATATATACAGGTATTTGTAACACTTCATATGATTTATCAGTATAAACGAAAAACAAAAATCTCTTTTATAGCATTATTCCAGTGGTGATACATTGTTAAATAATAAATAATTACTAACTTTGCAACCAAATATTCAATCATTTATGGAACAGAATCTACTTATATATAACACACTTACACGTCAGAAAGAACTTTTCCGACCATTAGAGCCAGGACATGTGGGTATGTATGTTTGTGGTCCGACAGTATATGGGGATGCACACTTGGGACATGCACGTCCGGCAATCACATTCGACATATTATTCCGCTATCTTCAACATATCGGTTATAAGACACGTTATGTAAGAAACATAACAGATGTTGGTCATCTGGAACATGATGCAGATGAAGGGGAAGACAAAATTGCGAAGAAGGCACGTCTGGAGCAATTAGAGCCAATGGAAGTGGCACAATACTACATCAACCGTTTCCATGAGGCTATGAGCGCACTCAACGTATTGCCACCATCAATCGAGCCACATGCAACAGGACATATCATCGAACAGGAACAACTCGTGGAAGAGATCATGAATAACGGATTTGCATACGAGTCAAACGGTTCTGTTTATTTTGATGTAGAGGCATATAACAAAAAACATAAATACGGAGTATTGTCTGGACGTAATCTGGACGATATCATAAACAACTCACGCGAACTGGCTGGAGTTGGCGAGAAGAAGAACCAGGCCGATTTCGCCCTTTGGAAGAAAGCACAGCCTGAACATATCATGCGTTGGCCAAGCAAGTGGAGCGACGGTTTCCCTGGCTGGCACTGCGAATGTACAGCAATGGGACGCAAGTATCTTGGAAATCATTTCGACATACACGGAGGCGGAATGGACCTTATATTTCCTCATCACGAATGCGAAATTGCCCAAGCTGTAGCAAGCCAAGGCGACCAGATGGTTCATTACTGGGTTCACAACAACATGATTACCATCAACGGACAGAAGATGGGCAAGAGCTTAGGAAACTTCATCACCCTTCCTCAGTTCTTCAGCGGAGATCATGACAAACTGGAGAAGCCATACAGTCCGATGACAATCAGATTCTTCATTCTTCAGGCACATTATCGTTCTACTGTCGATTTCAGTAACGAAGCACTTCAAGCTGCTGAAAAAGGATTGGAACGACTCATGGACTCATACAAGACATTGAAGAGCCTACAACCAACAAAAGGAGATGCTTCATCAATTCAGACCGATTATGTTTCCGACTTACGTCAGAAGTGCTATGACGCGATGAACGATGACATCAACACACCAATCGTCATCAGCAACCTCTTTGATGCAAGTAAAGTAATCAACCAGATTGCCGACAAGAAAGCTACAATCACAGAAGAGGCATTAAAAAAACTGATTAACTTGTTTGAAGTATTCATGTTCGACCTGCTTGGACTAAAGAACAATGCAGGAAGCAACAACGCAGAACGTGAAGAGGCTTTTGGAAAGGTTGTTGACATGTTGCTCGAACAAAGAATGAAAGCCAAAGCCAATAAAGACTGGGCTACAAGCGACATGATACGCGACGAACTTGCAGCACTCGGTTTTGAAGTAAAAGATACAAAAGACGGATTTACTTGGAAGCTCAACAAATAAAATTCAGAAAAGAGAATGAACAAACTTCAGAAAATATTTATGTCAATCTCACTAATCTTCATTTTAGTGTGTACCGCCATATGTGCGTATTTTCTAATAGAGTTACCATCAGAAGACCCTAACAGGAACACGTTCATGATTATGACTGGTGTTTTTGGATTCGCATCTATATGGTTCCTGATTACATACATAAAGAGTTTTCTAAAGAAATAACCAATAAATCCTACAACATGTAACAATAACAATACAACAGATAACATACGATTCATTTCCTTGTTGTCTGTTGTATTTACTTTACCGATATCATATATATATTAACAAGACAGTTTATATAAGAAGAATCATTTCCTTTTTAGTTTTCATTACAAGAAAATCCCCTTACCCCTATGTTGCTTTAAAAGCGAAATGTCTTAATCCTAAGAACTATTTAATCAAGTCTAAACATAACAAATCAAATAATATGAAATCTTATCTCATAACCATTCTTTCAGTATTACTGAACTTATTCAGCATTTCAGCTTATTCACAAAACAATAATTCCGTGTTTAATCACTTGGATGATATTGACAAGCAAGTAATCCCTGACGACTCAACCGTTTATATGGGCGTACTCAACAATGGACTAAAATATTATGTGATAGAAAACGATGCACAGGAGCAACAAGCATCCTTTTATCTTCTCGTAAATGCAGGTTCGGTTGTTGAACAAGAAAACGAGCGTGGAATTGCCCATTTTGTTGAACACATGTTGTTCAAGGGAACAAAACATTTTCCAGGGAACAATGTGATAGGTTTCATGAACCGCAACGGAATCAGATTCGGACACGACAGTAATGCACACACAGGTTTCAACACAGTACGCTACATACTTAACTCTATCCCTGTGTACGACGAAGCAATAACAGACTCATGTCTTCTTCTACTTCGTGATTGGGCCGCAGATGCAACTATTGACAAAAAAGACGTGGAAACCGAACGTAACGTCATTGTTGAAGAATGGAGAGGCAAGGAAGTTTTATCTTTTTCTGAGCAAATCAGAAACCAGTACTTTGGAAACTCGTTATACATAAAACGTTTACCTATAGGTGATATCAACACCATTCAGAATTGTCCTGCCAAAATCATACAGGACTTCTATAAGCATTGGTATCAGCCACAAAATGAAGCGATTGTCGTTATCGGAGATATCGATGCCGAAGAAATCGTTGAAAAGATCGAGAATTTGTTTAGTGGCATGAAACGAGGCAAAAGTGTTGTTCCCCCAATGCCAGCCATACCTAATACTGACAATCCAGATATCGGCATATTGAAAGATAAATTCCTGCCATATTTTTCTGTATTATTTACCACAAGAATTCCAAGACATGGATCTAAGGAACAAAACTTGGTTGGAGACATGCGATATGCAGTCACAACATCTAAAATCAGAGATCTTATGAACAACAGACTTAGTGACCTCAAAGTAAAATACAATAATGTATATAATGGCGGTACTGCTTTCACAGAATTAGGAGACACATGGAACTTCTTGATTTTCTTTACATTGGACGGAGAAGTGACACAATGGCAACAGACAATGGAGGCACTCACAAAACAGATTGAGATCATTCGTCGTAACGGATTCAACGATAAGGATTTAGAGCCTGAAATCAATAATGCAGCTCCTGAATACAATGAAGATTCAACAGCCATCGTCTTTGTTGACTCATCATATGTAGAAAAAAATACATACAACGACTTACTAATAAGATGTATTGATAATTTCTATATGGGAGATGCTATACTATCTGAGACAGGCCTTGAAATGGCAAGACGTCATGCCAAGACAACCCTCACAAAAGAACAGTTGCATAAGATATTTCTGGACCTCACCAGCGGACGTAACATGAGTATAACGCTTATGTTCCCTGAAAATGCTACAGCCCCTACAAAAGAAGAGGTTGAAGCTGTTTACAACCGCGTAAGAAACATGTCAGACGAAGAACTTGGAGACATAGCCACCAAAAAGAAAGAAAAACTTGAGCGATTGGATATCAGTTGTGTTGATTTGTCTCCAAAACCCGGTTCTGTAATCAATACAACTGTAATAAACGACAGTATAAGCGAAGTGATGCTCTCAAATGGCATCAAGGTTGCACTGATGAAAATGAAGACCAAAAACAATCATATCTATTTCAGACTTCAACGCCCACAAGGTTATTCTGCACTGAGTGATGAAGACTTTTATTATCATGGAATGTTAAATACAAGTCTGAGAAAATACAGTTATAAAAACGGCAGTTCCAACGTAAATATAGATATCTGCAACGATACATACGAAACTGTATCCTATGGGATGGAAGATGTTGAAAGTCATCTGATGATGCTCTACGCCTCATTGGTTTCAACAGAGATAGATTCAGTTGTATTTAATGAAAAACTAAAACAACTGCAAGCAGGTACCATTGCAATAAAAAATCCGTTAACATATTCCACCCTCAAGGTTCTAACTGCACCACATGCATCAACCAAACGTTTTATACCACAACCTATCATTGAGAACTACAATATAGAACACTTCAAAAAAGTGGCAAAGGAATATTTCTCCAATTTTAATGGTTCGATGATGGTGGTGCAAGGCGAATTCGATACCGACAGCATCATGCCATATATACTAAATTATGTTGCATCACTTCCATCAAAACCCGAGCCCGTGAAACGAAGAGCATGGGAATCAGACCACTTCAAGACAAGCAACACAATATTAACAGAAAAGATAAATAATGCTACGCCATACTGCGAGGCATACATGTATTACACCTGGGAAAAGGACTATACATACACACAAGAGACTCACGCACACAACGAAGTGCTGCAAAGCATCCTAAGCAAACTGCTTCTCAACAAATTACGCATAGAACAAAGCGATGTTTATACTCCAAAATGTGCGATAAAGGATTCTTATCTCCCTATCCACAAAATGATATGCTCCATTGGCTTCACATGTAATCCGTCGGAATTTGAACGAATCAAAGATGACATTGAAAACATTATAAACGGTATGGCAGACGGAGATCTGATTACACAGGAGCTTATAGACAACTATATAAAAGAACGTGAGAAAAACGAACATCTATACAAAAGTAACGACTACACAATCCGTACCGACTATATCAATCGTGCATTCAACGGCATTGTAGAGAACAAAGGTGACACAACATACATAAAACAAGTAACACCTGAATCACTAAGGGCACATCTGAAACTGTTACTCACAAAAGGCAATAAGCATATTGCAAGGCTAACAACCGAAGAATAAGATGTTTAAGTGTTGTAACATCACAACGATATCAATTGATATTCGTACGCATATTTTTTATACATTTTGATATGAATAAACAAAAAAATAGCATTTTTTGTCATATATATTTGTATATTTAAAATAAAAGTTGTTACTTTGCATCGGACAAATTAGATAGGATACATAGTTCACATATTATGATATCAAATTAGATTTGCGCATTATGATACAGAAGTTTAACACATATTGGCGTTGGCATTGCTTGGGATTCAAAAAATCGTAAGTCAAATGGTCATTCCCCTATGCGAAGCCAATATCATAAAGCATAGAATTAAAAAGAACCAGTCGTACTTGCGATTGGTTCTTTTCTTTTTTATCCACAAACAAGAGACTCAAAAACAGAATAACAAACAATAACACATAAATAAATATGACATATCAAGTTGACGACAACGGCTTTTACGGACAATTCGGAGGAGCCTACATTCCAGAAATTCTCTATAAGACAGTAGAAGATCTCAAAAAAGCATATCTTCCTATCTTGGAGAGCGAAGAATTCAAAAGTGAATATCATGCTTTGTTAAAAGACTATGTAGGCAGACCATCTCCTCTATACTACGCAAAACGTATGAGTGAGAAATACGGATGTCAACTGTATTTAAAACGTGAAGACCTAAACCATACAGGCGCTCATAAGATTAATAATGCGTTAGGTCAGATTCTCCTCGCCAAAAAGATGGGAAAGAAACGCATCATAGCCGAAACCGGTGCAGGTCAGCACGGAGTTGCAACAGCTACTGCTTGTGCACTGATGGATATGCCATGTACTGTATATCAGGGCGCATTAGATGTTCAACGCCAACATGTGAACGTGGAACGCATGAAGATGTTAGGAGCAACCGTTGTTCCTGTGGAAAGCGGAAATAAGACTCTGAAAGATGCTACAAACGAAGCAATCAGAGACTGGTGTTGTCATCCATCCGACACATTTTATATAATAGGTTCTACCGTAGGTCCTCACCCATATCCAGATATGGTTGCACGACTTCAATCGGTAATCTCAGAAGAAATCAAGTGGCAGCTTAAAGAGAAAATCGGCAGAGACTACCCTGATTATCTGATGGCATGTGTGGGAGGCGGATCAAATGCAGCCGGTACAATATACCATTATATCGACGATGAACGTGTGAAAATCATATTAGGCGAGGCTGGCGGACTTGGAATCGAATCAGGACAGACTGCAGCAAGCATGCAAGTGGGAACAGTAGGTATCTTACATGGCAGCCGTATTAAACTGATGCAAACTGAAGACGGTCAGATTATTGAGCCTTATTCAATTTCAGCAGGACTTGACTATCCTGGTACAGGTCCTATTCACTGTAATTTATATGAGACAGGACGAGCACAAGTGTTGCCAGCAAATGACGACGAAGCACTTAAAGCTGCATTCGAACTCACACGCATGGAAGGAATCATCCCAGCACTTGAAAGTTCACATGCCTTGGCACTGTTGCCAAAGGTAGCCGATCAATTCACAAAAGACACTGTAGTGGTGCTCACTGTAAGCGGTAGAGGAGATAAAGACCTTGACACATATCTCAAACACCAGGAGTCAATCAACTGATTCTAATGTGAGAATGTATATCTCCTTGTAAATACAATAAAAAACTAACAAAGGGCAAACAGTCACTACATAACTAAAAATACAACAAAGAAACTATGAAGTACCATTATAATACCGCCTCTAAAAAGATTTTAGGTGATCTGAACACACCAGTCAGTGTATATATGCGAATACGCGACGCATACCCACAAAGTGCTCTTATGGAATGCTCTGACTACCACGACGGGAAAAACAGCCGTTCATTCATATGTACACACCCTATCGGTTATGTATCAGTGGAACACGGAGTTGGAGTTATGAAATTTCCTGACGGCAGTGAGACACGTACTTCCATAAATGAAGAATACGACACTGCACACCTGATCAATGATTTCCTCAACAGTTTTCAGATTGAAGGCAACAACATACACGAATGCGGTCTATTCGGATATACTACATTCAATGCAGTAAAATATTTTGAGAATATCAACGTAAAAGACGAGACTCAAGATAAGAATGATGCTCCAGACTTGCTTTATATTCTTTATAAAGACTATATCATCTTTGACCACTTCAAAAACGAGGTGACACTCGTTGAATTATTAGAAGATGGCGAAGAAGACGACTTGAATCAATTGGAACACGATGTAAACAACCGTCCTTATCAGCAATATGGATTTCATCCTGTTGGCGACTGCGAGTCAACACTCACAGACGATGAACATCGCGAGAATATCAGAAAAGGAATCAAACACTGTCTGCGCGGCGATGTGTTCCAGATTGTCTTATCTCGCAGATTCAAACAGAAATTCGAGGGTGACGACTTCAAACTATATCGTGCACTTCGTAGCATCAATCCGTCTCCTTATCTGTTCTATCTCGACTTCGGAGGTTTCAGAATATTCGGTTCAAGTCCTGAGACACACTGCAGAATCGAAAACGGACAAGCATATATAGACCCTATTGCAGGAACAACCAAACGTACAGGCAACGAAGAACAGGACAGAGAGAATGCCCAATATCTGAAGAACGATCCTAAAGAGAATGCCGAGCATGTGATGTTGGTGGATCTTGCACGTAACGACCTGTCACGCAACTGCCATAATGTAAAGGTAGATTTCTATAAGGATATGCAGTTCTACAGTCATGTCATACATCTGGTATCAAGAGTTAGCGGTACACTCAATGAAGACGCCGATCCAATAAAATCATTTATCGACACTTTCCCAGCAGGTACACTCTCTGGCGCACCTAAAGTCAGAGCCATGCAACTGATTTCAGAATATGAGCCACACAACCGTGGTGCATATGGAGGCTGTGTAGGTTTTATCGGATTCGACAGAAGTCTGAATCAGGCCATAACCATCCGTACATTCGTCAGCCGCAATAGCGAACTGTGGTTCCAAGCCGGTGGAGGCATTGTAGCAAAGAGTGATGTTGAATATGAATTACAAGAGGTGAATAATAAGTTAGGTGCACTACGCAAGGCAATATCAATCGCTGAAACTCTATAATTACAAACCGAAAAATTGAAGTCACACAATATGAAAGTAGTAATAATCGACAACTATGACTCATTCACATACAACCTAAGTCATCTTGTAAAAGAACTGGGTGCAGACGTGGAAGTCTATCGTAACGATCAGTTCAAATTAGAGCAATTGGAAAACTTCGACAAAATCATCCTATCACCAGGTCCGGGTATCCCGGAAGAAGCAGGATTGCTCTTAGACGTTATCAAGTATTATGCAGGCAAAAAGCCTATTCTTGGTGTATGTCTGGGACATCAGGCTATTGGCGAGAGTTTTGGCGGAAAACTAACAAATCTGAGTGAGGTTTATCACGGGGTGGCAACACCAACAACCATCACTGTCAACGACTATCTGTTTGAAGGACTGCCTAACATCATAGAAGTAGGACGCTATCATTCATGGGTGGTTAACAATGAAGGGCTACCAGACTGTCTGGAAGTGACAAGTGTTTCCGACGAAGGCTATATCATGTCGTTACGCCACAAGACCTACGACATCCGCGGAATACAATATCATCCAGAAAGTGTACTCACACCACTTGGTAAGGAAATTATTAATAACTGGCTAAAACATAACACAAAATGAAGAAATATCTATTAAAACTTATTGACGGAAATACCCTCACACAAGAAGACACATATAATATAATGATGGGTATTATTGACGAAAAATACAACGTACAACAGATTGCCGCACTTCTGATGACTCTTCAGACACGAGGCGTTACAGTTGAAGAACTCTTAGGTTTTCGTCAAGGACTGTTAGAGACAGGTAAATATCTGGATTTCAGCGAATATAACACATTAGACATAGTAGGTACAGGAGGTGACGGCAAAAACACCTTCAACATATCAACATGTGCTGCATTCGTTATAGCAGGAGCTGGTTATAAAGTGACAAAACACGGAAACGGCGGATCTTCATCTGTCAGTGGCGCAAGTAATGTGCTTCAAGGACATGGAGTAAAATTCACAGACGACATAAACCAATTGAAACGTTCATTGGATGAGGCTGGTATATGCTATTTCCACGCACCGCTTTTTGCATACGGAATGAAATTTGTCGGACCAACACGCAAGGCATTGGGTGTGCCAACTTGCTTCAACCTCCTCGGCCCACTCGTAAACCCATGTCATCCTAAGAACTCACTTCACGGAACTGCAAACCAGGCTCAACTACGCCTATATACAAATCTTCACCAGCGTATCGGTGACAACTTCGGTGTGATAACCTCATACGACGGATACGATGAGATCTCATTAACAAGCGGATTTAAGATTTGTACTAACAACTTCGAGAAAGTTTACACTCCAGTGGATTTAGGACTGAAATATATCGATCAGAGCGACATCTACGGTGGTGAGACTCCAGAGGAAGCAATGAAGATATTTGATGCCGTATTAGAAGGTACTGCAACAGAAGCACAGAAGAATGTAGTGATTGCAAATGCTGCCTGCGGTATCAGTATCATGGACAAGAACATCACCATGGCAGATTCAGTTGCAATAGCAAGAGAATCACTTGAAGGTGGTAAGGCTCTTGCCACATTCAAGAAATTCGTGGAAATCAACTCGTAAATCAAGGAAGCTGAATAACTATATAAGAATAAAAATATGGCAAAAGACATACTCGAAGAGATTGTTGCATGGAAACGTATAGAGGTGGCCCAACAAAAGGAACTTGTACCACCAACCATGTTATACAACAATGTAGAGGAACTCATATCTAAAGGAGACTACACACAAATTTCCATGCGAGACAGTCTGGCGAAATCTGATTCGGGAATTATTGCTGAGTTCAAACGTAAAAGTCCTTCTAAAGGATGGATAAAGGAAGAAGGAGACCCTAAAATCATCCCTGCTTCATACGACAAAAATGGTGCAAGTGCAATCTCAATCCTAACAGACGAAAAGTATTTTGGAGGTAAAATGAGCTTCATTAATACCGCACGCCCACTTGTAAAATGTCCTATCCTACGCAAAGACTTTATAATAGACGAATATCAGTTATTCCAAGCCAAGGCAATTGGAGCAAATGCAGTATTACTCATAGCTGCCGACCTTACACAAAAGGAATGCAGCATGTTGGCAAAGACTGCACACGAACTTGGATTAGAGACATTGCTTGAGATTCACACTGAACAAGAGCTCGACTATGTTGGAGAATGCATAGATATGGTGGGAGTAAACAACCGTAATCTCGGTTCGTTCCATACAGATGTGAAAAACTCATATCATCTTGCCTCATTATTGCCTAAAGAGTATCTTCTTGTCAGCGAAAGTGGAATCAGTAACCCACAAACAGTTAAAGAACTACGTGAAATCGGATTCAGAGGATTTCTCATCGGTGAGACATTCATGAAGACGGCCGACCCTGGCAACGCATTAAAAGAATTCATAAAGGAGGTCACAGCATGATCATAAAGGTATGTGGAATGCGTGATGCAGATAACATCCGCGCAATCGACACATTGGAAGGTGTGGACTGGATGGGATTCATCTTCTATCCGCCATCATCGCGATTTGTGGATAACGTACCGACATATCTGCCTCAGAACAAAGCACGTGTGGGAGTATTTGTAAATGAAACACTGCAAAGCATAACCGAGCGCATGAACAGTTTTCATTTCAATCTGATTCAACTACACGGCCACGAAACACCTGAATTCTGTAAACAACTCCGAGATGCAATCGGAAAGGAAATACAGATTATCAAGATGATTCAGATTAACGAGCCATCAGATCTGAATTCCATCCGACAATATGAGGGTATCGTGGATTACTTCCTCTTCGAAACAAAATGCAAAGAATATGGAGGTAGCGGAAAACAATTCGACTGGGACATCTTAAAACATTATGAAGGACAAACTCCATTCCTCATAACTGGAGGCATTAAGCCTGCAGATGTTGAGAAAATCGAATCATTCCACCATCCTAAATTTGCCGGTATTGACTTAAACTCCGGTTTTGAGACTGCACCAGCAATGAAAGACCCTAAACTCATTCAAGGATTTATTAATAAATTAAATAGAAAATGAACAGAATCAACCAACTCTTCGCCACCAAAAGCGAAAAAATTCTATCGATTTACTTTTGTGCTGGACACCCCACTCTTGAGGGAACAGCAGACACCATACGAACATTAGAACAAAAGGGAGTGGACATGATCGAGGTAGGTATCCCATTCTCTGACCCTATGGCAGACGGCCCTGTCATCCAAGATGCAGCAACTAAAGCATTACGCAACGGAATGACACTTCGCAAACTGTTCTCACAACTCGACGGCATTCGTAAGGATGTAAAGATGCCACTTATCCTAATGGGCTATCTCAATCCTGTGATGCAATTCGGATTTGAAGCATTCTGTCAGCAATGTGTAAAGGTTGGTATAGACGGAGTAATCATTCCAGATCTTCCTTTCAAAGACTATCAGGAGGAATATAAGCCTATCGCCGACAAATACGACATACGCATCATTATGCTTATTACACCTGAAACCAGTGACGAACGTATTAGATTTATCGACGAACACACCGACGGATTCATCTATATGGTAAGTTCTGCCGCTACAACAGGTGCACAAAACAAGTTCGACGAAACAAAACAATCATATTTCTCACGTATCAACCAGATGAATCTGAAACACCCTTGCATGATTGGTTTCGGTATCAGCAACAAACAGACCTTAGAAACTGCTCAGGCTAATGCAGCAGGTGCCATCATCGGTAGTAAATTCGTAAAACTCTATGAAGAGACCCAAGATGCAGGTAAAGCAATGGACAATCTGCTTGATGCATTGAAAAAATAAA
>JAGABW010000100.1 GCA_017614465.1 Bacteroidaceae bacterium
ATATCCTGATCTGCAAAAAGTAGTTTTTCCCTGTTTTCATCGAGGAAATCGGTCACTCGGTCGGTCACTTTATAACTGCGCCAATAATCCAAATTAACCAACATCACTCCTGAATTGAAGTAAGAATAAACTGAGTCGTCATAACCAAGTCTTTCGCCTGCACCCTGCATAGCCCACATGTCTTCCACTACCGCAACAGCCACATCATCGACATTGGTTTCCCACAATGGACGAATCGGGCGCAAAACCACCAAATCACAGTCCAGATATATAATTTTATGTATATCAATCGGTATATATTCAGTCATGAAGCACCTGATATATGCTATGATTGAGATGAAATCAAACTTGAACTCAGGAAGTCCCTCCAGCAAACGCTCGTCAGCTTCGATATATACCAGTTCGCTGCCATATTTGTTTACAAAGCCCTTAATCGTATCTATCTGCATCACGCTCAGTTTCTGCCCCACGAGGAAAATACGAAAGGATTCATCTTTATTGTTTTCAAATAAAGAAGCCAACATAGTAAGCAAATGGCGATCATAAACCGCATCGATACTACATAATATATTTATCTTGTCATCCATAACATCGTAAGTTGATTTCATTCATTAAAAACATTGCAAAGATACAATTTTTGTTCCACAAGTAATCATGTTTTTTATAAAAAACATATACACGTTTCATGAAATTTATCTCATTGTTATTTACTAAAGTAGCATATTCTGCACTTATAAATTTGTAAGAATAATAAAAATGATACAAATCGTGTAACAAATTTATAATTTAACAATTATTAACACTTTTAATTCTCCTATTTATATAAAAAGATTGTAGTTTTGTGAACTTAAAAATAAGTTTTGCATTTATATGCTTTGATGATATGTGCTGCAAGTTTAATAAACTAAGCCAGGAAACATTTATTCTATCTGCTATGCACAATTTATGAAAAATTACTAATACTAAAGGACATCTGTTACACCAACAGCATATCCCTGGATATTAGTGTGCATCATAAAGAATAATAGCAAACAGGAGATTTGTGGACAAGCTAAAGATAAACAACCTAAGTTTAATCAACTTAAATAACATCTGATACAATCATAAATAAAAATAAATTATATCTAAAAAAATCACCAATCTAAAAAAACACCTTATGAAAAAAATGAACGTTTGGGGAAAAATCAAACAACTAAGTAAAGTAAAAAGAGGTATGGGCTTTTGCTTTATGCTGGCTGCTTGTTTGTTCAGCAATAATGCAAATGCTCAATTGTCGAAAAATCCTGACAAGTTTTTAGGAAGTATTACGACAAGAGGAAGTGTTGACTACAATGGTGTCAACTTCTCTTCACTCTGGAATCAGATTACTTGCGAGAATGAATCCAAATGGGGTTCTATCGAAGGTAATAACAACAGTTTCAACTGGTGGGGTTGTGATAATGCTTACAACTACGCTAAGAACCACAATTTCCCATTTAAATTCCATGCTCTGATTTGGGGTGCACAATACCCTTCTTGGATTGAACGCCAAAGTGCAAGTCAGCGCTATAATGAGATTGTACAATGGATGGATGCCGTGAAGAACAAATATCCAAACCTTCAACTTATCGACGTTGCCAACGAGTGTGTTGCAGGACACCAGAACGGTACTAAATACTTCATCGAAGCACTTGGTGGAGGTGGTAAGACTGGTTGGGACTGGCTTATCAAGGCATTTGAACTTGCTTACGAACGTTGGCCAAACGCCATCCTTATCTATAATGACTTCAACACATTCCAATGGAATACAGATCAATACATTGAGGTAGTACAGACTCTTCGCGACGCCGGTGCTCCTATCGACGCATATGGATGTCAGTCACACGATTTGACAGACTGTAGTTTCGACACATTCAAGAGATCAATGGACAGACTCCACAACACTCTTATGATGCCAATGTATATCACTGAGTATGACATCGGTACTGAAAACGACAACTACCAGAAGCAACGCTACCAGGAACAGTTCCCTTATATGTGGGAAGCTGACTACTGTGCAGGTGTGACTCTTTGGGGACATATCTACGGATGTACATGGACTACAAACGGAAACTCAGGTATAATTAAAGGCACAACAGACCGTCCTGCCATGACTTGGTTGCGTTCTTACATGAACAGTGACGCTGCAAGAAATGCAAAGAGTCCATTCCCTAAGATGGTTAAGGAAGCATCAGTATATGTTAACGCAGGTGCAACAAAAGTTAAACGTAACACCGATGTGCCTATTTACGTAAGAGCAAGTCTTAGAACTAAGAAAATCGATCGTATCGAGCTTTACGTAAACAACTCATTGATTAGCACAATGACAAATACTCCATATGCTGCAATCTACAGACCTACAAATTCTGCTTACTACACAATCAAGGCAGTTGTTATCGCAACAGATGGTAGCAGATATGAAAGATATTCTGGTTTCACAAGTGGTGACAACTATAGCGCAGACTATGGTTCAATGCCACAAATAGTAAATCAAAATGCTAACAAGATTATAAGTGGTGAAAAGAAACAAGTAAACCTCGCTGCAGTTGACTTCAAGTCATGGAACGGCACAACAGGTTCTGCAAGTGCAACAGGTATCATCAACAACAACTATGGTGGTGGTGAACAAGTTGACGGTGGTGCACTCTTATACGGAGACAACGAAGTTAGCAACCTCAAGTATGCCGACCTTACAGGATGCACTAAACTTACTATAAAAGGTACAGACGGAATGAGCGTAAGAGCCCTCTTCAACCGTCAGACTGCAACAGGAAACGATTATGTTGAAAAGGCAGGTGAAATTTCAAATGGTAAATTCGAAATCAACCTCAGTGAAGTTGGTTCATATGTTCACTTGAATGCAATCAAGACTGGATGGGGTTCTGCATCAGGTTTGATCAATGCAATTTATGTAAACGACCCTAACACACCAATAGACTATTATCTGTCAGGTAATGGTGAACTTGATGAAAGTGCAATCAACGCTCTCTCAGATCCAAATGCAACAAATATCAATGTATTCGGATTGAACAACGAGAAAGCAATCACACTTACACCAGCAAACAAGAACTGTCTGATTTATGCAACAAGCAACAACAAGCTTACCGACACACGAAATGTGGTAATCAAGAATGGTAACAACTACACTGCATCTAAGATCACACTTGCTGATGGTGGAGCATCATTAGACGATATTGCAAGAGCCGGATTCCCATGGGCATCAACTTCAGGTAGTGCTCAATGGTATGAAGCAGGCAACGAAAACTACTCATTCTCATGGTCAGAATCAAATGGTTCAGTAGAAATCTTCCACAACCTCACAGGAAAGACTCAGAATTATCTTGTTGTAAAGACTACTGAGTTCACAAATCCATGGGGAGTAAGATTCTATGACGATAGCGGCAACTTGATTACTGAA
>JAGABW010000101.1 GCA_017614465.1 Bacteroidaceae bacterium
ATTCCGTCATCGTTATGCAATTCCTCAATATCAGGAATCATCAGACGAGCGATATGCAACAATCGAATCGCTACAATCCCGTTATCCAGGGCTTGTCATTGCTGGTAATCTGCGCGGTGGTATTGGTATGGGTGACAGAATAAGACAAGGAGCAACGATCGGGAACGAGCAATAGTATCGTTAACAAACGACAAAACAAGTTATTATGACAACAAGTCCGTAATATCAAGAATGAAGTATTACGGACTTGTTGTTTTTATGTCTTTAACCATCTCGTTCGTTTTTCGTTTCCACACGAAATGTTCATCAAGCACATAAAAACACACAACAAGTATGTTTCAGTTTATTAGAATTTAAGTATGACATAATTACTCTTCTCTTCTATCTTTAAACCGGATGATTTATATACTTTTTTTAGAATCTTCACAAATTCCGATTTTGTGAAATCACTCTCATATTCGTGTTCCTCGACATATTCTAAAAACCTTGTCGGATCAACCAACATATAATAATGTCCATCGTAATAATCGCGAAAACCAGGGAACCATCCATCGTAAACAAACTGACGCACCTCATTGGTTTTCGTGTTGATTTTTATATTTGTTCCTGGAGCATCCTTACGATATATATAACATATTATATTTTCATTTTCCATATAATACCCCGATATCATTGCAAAAACAGGCCCCTTCTCATAATCCATTCTCGGTTTATCAGAAGACAACATCTCGTCATCAATAAAATGATAGCGTTTATTACGTTTACTATCCGATAAATCGATATAATAGAAGGCAGAATTCAAACCATCACAATAATAAACCTTATCACCATCTGTTCGGATTTTATTAGCCGCATCTCCCCCTTGAGTGTTAATCAAGCCATTGGTCGGCAATAATTCATCAATTAGATTCAAGTCTTTATCATATACATGCAACAAATAATCAGAACCATCATAATCAGTTGCACAAATATATCCCGACGATGTCTTGGCTGTTTGGGTTTTCAACAAACAATCAAATCCGAATTCCTTAGATGTCAAAAACTTGCCACTTTTATCATATAACAAATTTTTATTGATACTTGTAACAATAATCGTGTCTCCTTTTCTATCAGTAGCAGTGTCCCATATTGTCACATATTCACCTCTTCCATTTCCTATTGCACCTATATGATTAAGAGCCTTACCATGCTTATCAAAATATAAGATTTTTGCTACCTCTGGTGAAGGATTATCATGCAGAAAAAAACCATTTTCAGTAACAATAAATGTTTTAGGCCAACTTATCATAAAAGAAATTGTATCTTCCAACGGAATAATCTCTACATCCTTCATCAAATCAGCCACCTTTATCGTATCACATTTAAGGTCTTTCAAACGAATCTGAATATCTTCACTCACCTGAACGGACTCATTATTAGCACACGAAATAAATAAAAAACTATGACAAACAATCGTCATTACTAAAATATAAACAATTTGATTTCTGATTTTCATAACGTTATATGATTTAACTAATGGCTTAATCAGTAATTATATGAATCTATAAAGATACTATCTATAAAATCGAGTCTGATAATCTCAATTCAAAAACATATCTTATGATATACAAACTGAATCAAGCCATTAGTGATTATTAGTGAATCTGTAACGTGCAAATAATATATCTCTAAAAAGGTTTGTAAAAACCATTTATAAAACCTCAAAAATTCATACTTAATTCATCACGTCACATTAACACATCTCTGTTGTCTTATTGTTTCTTAAAAGAATGAGCAGTTCCAGGTGGTATATTTTGGGGGTTTTGAGTTTTTATTTTAGGACTTTGGCACGCATGCAATTCATCAACCCAAAGCTCAACCATATCGGGAAGCATTCTACCAAAGAGCAACACACGCAACATATACTCCGTCTTAGATACATACTCCGGGCACCTTGGGCGGCTGGTTTCACTATATGTTGTCTTAGTTATAGTGCAGTCTGCGTAATAAGTTTTACCATCCTGTTTATAAGGATGCTGATGAGATTCCTTTGAAACATGTTTTTCATAACAATATCCATCATACTCTCCTGCAATTTTAATTTTAGAGCCATCAGAGCCAGCTCCGTCTCCATCTCCATTTCCTGGAGCACTTAATGCAGATATATTTTCAAGAGCAAATAAATCCGCATTAGACATTTTGTTCAAATTATAAGTTTTATAAGCTTTGTAGCCACCTAATCCAGAGACAGCCAAAGCAGCGACCAACATGGTTACTTTAATTTTCTTATTCATTTAATTTTTATTAGTATTTTGCCAAAGGCACCTTTGATTTGATTATTCCTACTCGTAAAGCTTTTCAGATTCCGCTCCTTTACACTGTCTGGTCAGCAATCGTCTTATCTGCAGTTGACGATTGATATAGATGTAATCAATTTCTATATTCTATTATTTTTTTATTTGGGGTTGATTTTTATTTAACAGGCATTTATCACAATGATGTTTGCCAAGGATTTGACTATACAGCCGGTGTTTAACTTCTCTCATGACTTTTTGCTATAAACTAAGCACATGATAAAGCTTTGGGGTAAGACTTATGGTAAAGAACGGATTATTCCTGACCATGAAGACTTGTAAGATTATGCTAAGGCACTAATCGAGTGCAAAACAAAAAAAAAAAACGACACATCCAAATTTTTATGCAAAAAAATCAAAAAAAATCATATTTTTCTGTAAAAATCCACATTTTTCTATATTTATTAATACAAAAATAAAGGGGACGATTCTTGTAAAGAATATGCCTTAGAAAAAACATATTGAAAGCATATTTGGATTTATAATTAATTTTTCATACCTTTGCAACTCAATCAACAAATACATTATTATACAAATGAAACAGATCCTATCATTTATTGCGCTTAGCTTAGCGTGTATTACAACTCAGGCACAAACAATAACAAGTCCTGACGGCAAAATCAAAGTTGATCTTTCAACCGCTGAAAATGGCCAACCTATGTACTGCGTTACCTATGATGGCACTAAAATTATCGAGAATTCTCCACTTGGACTAAACACCTCAATAGGAGATTTCACACAAGGTCTAAAAGTCAAAGCTGAATCAGAAACAAAGTCTGTTAATGGAGCATACGACATGAAAAATGGAAAAGCAAGCCATTTTACATTCAACGCAAACGAAAAGACTATCACTTACGCAAAAGAAGACAAAGAAGCGTTTGATGTTACTTTCCACATTGACAATAACAACATTGCATTCAGATACAAGATGTATCCACAAAGAGACCGTCTTTCATGTATGGTAAAGAACGAATCTACTACTTTCACTATGCCTGAAGGAACAACTACTTTCTTGTGCCCTGCAATGGGACCTCAAGGTGGTTTTGCTCGCACTGCACCAAGTTACGAAACATTCTATGAATATGATGCAGAAATGGGCAAGAACGGTCACGGACGTGGTTTCACATTCCCTGCACTTTTCAAACTCCAATCTTCAAAGAGCTCAAAACAAAAGAATGCAAACATTTGGGTTATGCTCTGCGAAACTGGTGTTGACGGAACATATTGCGGTTCACGTCTTGAATGCAAAGGCAACAAATATATCGTAGCATACCCAGAAGATGCTGAATTCGGTGGTGTAGGTACAAGTGCTCCTGGCATCATGCTTCCTGGATTTACTCCATGGAGAACTATCACTGTTGGTTCTTCACTCAAGCCAATGGCTGAAACAAGCATCATGTGGGACCTTGTTTCTCCTAAATATGAAGCAAGCCAAAACTACAAATACGGTCGTTCTGTATGGAGCTGGATCATCAGAATGGATGCAAGCTGCAACTACGACGAACAAAAAGAATATATTGACTTCGCTGCTGAACTTGGATGGGAATACATCCTTATCGATGCTCTTTGGGACACAAATATCGGTTACGAAAGAATGGCAGAACTTGTAAAGTATGCTGCAAGCAAGAACGTTGGTGTGTTCCTCTGGTACAACTCTAACGGTTACTGGAACGATGCTCCACAAGGTCCACGTGGCAAGATGCATTCATTAATTGAACGCAGAAAAGAAATGGCATGGTTAAAGAAAACTGGTGTTAAAGGACTTAAGATCGACTTCGTTGGTTCTGACAAGCAACAGACTATGCAGATGTACGAAGACATCCTTGCTGATGCAAACGAATACGGACTTGAAATCATATTCCACGGATGTACATTACCACGCGGTTGGGAACGTATGTATCCTAACTTCGTAGCAAGCGAAGCTGTACGTGCAAGTGAAAACCTTTCATTCGGTCAGCACGACAACGATATTGAAGCTCTTGCTGCAACTATCCACCCTGTACTCCGTAATGCCGTTGCAAACATGGACTTCGGTGGTTCTGCACTCAACAAATTCTACAACAAAGGAAACAACCGCGGTCGCAAACGTATCACTTCTGATGTTTACGCTCTTGCAACAGCAATCCTTTTCCAAACACCTGTACAGAACTTCGCACTTGCACCAAACAACCTTACTGACGCTCCAGCATGGGCAATCGACTTCATGAAGGCTGTTCCAACTTCTTGGCAAGATGTTAAGTTTATCGACGGTTACCCTGGCAAATATGTTGTTTTGGCACGTAAGTCTGTTGACGGCAAATGGTATGTAGCTGGTGTTAATGCTACAAAAGAACCACTTAAACTCAACATTGCGATTCCAATGTTCGAAGCTGGTCAACAAGTTAAGCTCTATCTTAACAACAACGTAAGCAATGCTAAGGTTAACAAGAAGCGCACTATCGACGTTGTGATACCAAGCAATGGCGGTGTGGTTATCATGTAACTTCCAACTGAAATAATCAATAAAAATAATCGGGCTATCAAATGATAACCCGATTATTTTTTATACTTATACTTATTTATTACAATTCCACTTTTAAGGCTTCTTCCACTACCCGATCCATATCGAAATATGCATATTGAGCTAAACGGCCACCGAAAATCACTCGTGATTCTTTCTCTGACAAAGCCTTATATTTCTCATATACCGATTTGTTCGTCTCATCATTGATTGGATAATACGGTTCCATTCCCAGTTTCCATTCACATGAATATTCCTTAGAAATCACTGTATATGGTATTTCATTAACTGAATCACCAAACATCTCAAAATGTTTATGTTCAATTATTCTTGTATATGGCACACTTTTATGAGTGTAATTAACCACCGCATTACCCTGATAGTTTGGAGTATCCAATGTCTGATGTTCAAAACTGACTGTACGATACTGCAATGCACCAAACTGATAATCATAAAACTGATCAATCGGACCTGTATATACAATTTTATCAGCTATAGCATCCAACTCGGCTCTATTACTGAAATAATCACAATTGGTTCTGATTTCCACACCTTCAAGCAATCCTTCTATCAGTTTATTATAACCACCAATAGGAATACCCTGATAAAGAGCCTCAAAATAATTATTATCGAAAGTGAATCGTAACGGTAAACGTCGGATAATGAACGAAGGCAACTCACTACATGGCCTTCCCCATTGCTTTTCGGTATAATCGCGAATCAGAGTTTCATAAATCTCACGTCCGACCAACGACAAAGCCTGCTGTTCCAGATTAGAAATCTCACCACGGTATTTCTGTTCTTCAATTTTCCGTCTTGCCTCATCAGGTGTGGTTACGCCCCACATCTGATAAAATGTATTCATATTAAAGGGAAGATTATACAGTTTACCCTTATAGTTCGCTATCGGACAATTTGTATATCTGTTAAACGGAACTATTGAATTGACAAAATTCCAAACATTTTCGTTATTGGTGTGAAATATATGCGCACCATACATATGCACATTTATTCCATGCATGTTCTCACAGCGCAGATTTCCACCTACATGTTCACGCTTATCTACAACAAGAACTTTCTTGCCTTCTTTATGAAGCCTGTATGCAACAACCGAGCCATACAAACCAGCCCCCACTATAAGATAATCGTATTGCATATATTTATTATTTATTGGTTACGTGACAATTCTTCGTACAACCTTTGTACAGGAAGTCCCATTACATTAAAATAACTGCCTTCGATGGCACGTACACCTATATATCCAATCCATTCCTGAATGCCATATGCGCCAGCCTTATCGAAAGGCTTATACACCTTAACATAATGGAGTATTTCCTCGTCTGTAAGTTCCTTGAAAGTTACCTTTGTAGTTGTGGCAAAACTACTGATGCGCGGTTCGGCATTTTCCTGACCATAAACAACAGTAACACCTGTTATCACCTCATGAGTGCAACCCGAAAGCGCACGAAGCATATTACATGCATCCTGTTCATCTTTTGGCTTGCCTAAAACTCTACCATTCAGATAAACGATAGTATCACTTGTAATAAGAACTTCGTCAGATTTCACTGTTGACAAATATGCACGTGCCTTCTGCAAGGAAATATACTTCGGTATTTCTTCACCTTGCAACGAATCAGGATAGGATTCGTCTATATCTTGAAGAATTCTCACTTCAAAATCAAGTTCCAATCCTTTTAATAATTCTTTTCGACGTGGAGAATTACTTGCCAACACAATATGTTTACCATCCAAAAGCTTCATCATTATGCATCCATTTGTTTTGGGCAACAAGTACTTGTTCTATTACATCGCGGGCACATCCCTCACCACCCTTTCTTGGTGAAATATATGTAGAAATTGACTGTATCTCATGACATGCGTCAGCCGGACATACAGGGCATCCACAACGTTTCATCACCTCATAATCAGGAATATCATCACCCATATACATCACCTCGTCATCTGAAAGATTATACTTAGCACAAAGTTCATTATATGTATGAATCTTCACTGACGCTCCTAAATAGATTTCTTTAACGCCCAATCCTGCAAAACGCTTATAAACGGCTTCGGTCTTACCGCCAGTAATAATCGCAATCAACATACCAGTTTTAACTGCATGTTGAATGGAATATCCATCTTTGATATTCACACTACGCATTGGTTCTCCTGAAGGATGTAAGTTTATTGTTTCAGAACTTAAAACACCATCTACATCGAAGAATATGGCGCGTATCTTGGTCAAATCATAATTTATCATGAATTATACTTTTTGACATTAATTCATAAATATTCTGTAAATCAGGATTTCCTGATAACATCTGAATATGTTTATTTATAACATTATTATCCTGTCGGGACGCAGGACCGGTCTGAGCATCTTTAGGAGGAAGCACATGGACTTTCTGAGTAACTTCATCAATCAACGGAAGCATAACATCGAAAGGAATTCCATGTTCTTGTAGGATTTTCTCACTTAAACGATAACAGTGATTGCTGAAATTACTGGCAAACACAGCAGCCAGATGTAAGAATTGTCGTTCTGACGAAGACAACCAATATACTTTGTCCGACATTGAATTGGCCAAATCAGCAACAAGACTTTTATCTTTTGAGTCTGACACCTCCAGAAAGATAGGAATGTCTGAAAAATCAACAATACGTTGTTTGCTAAACGATTGCATTGGATAAAACACACCTCTGCGTTGTGCTGGGAGGACATCCATAGGCATACTGCCTGCAGTATGAACAAACAGACAGTCTTCACGACCTATATATATTTTAGAAGCGACCTCTGCCAATGCCTTGTCGCTCACGCTCAATATATATATATCAGCATCTGTGATTATTCTTTCAGTTTCGATAACTGGTTCTGCATCAAAACACTTGGCAAGCATATAAGCCGATTCATATGTCCGACTATATACTTGCCTTATATTATGACCTTTTGAATGTATTGCGTATGCTAAATTTGTTGCGAGGTTTCCCGCACCAATAATTACCACATTCATCTTATCAAACCATTATAGTTATATAAAACTGATACGAATAATTATATCAAAGACCTACTACAGAATCCCACTTTAATCGTGATTCATCCTGCATTTTTCTTTCTGCATCAGGATATCCGAATCCTATTACACACAAGGTCTGATAGTTATCTTCGTATTTCAACAGAGCACGGATATTTGAATCGGCTGTTACTCCATCTTCAGTACCACGAAGGCGAATCTGACTCCAACAACTGCCTATTCCAAGTTCTGTTGCCTGATATTGCATAGAGACAGCAGCAATTGAAGCATCCTCAATCCATACATCTGTTGCATCTGTATCGTAGGCAACTACAACTGCCACAGATGCCCCTGCGAGATATTCTGCACCGGCAGATTTACATTGAGACAAAGCCTGCAACTGCTCTTTATCACGAACGACAAACAGTTTCCATGCACGCTTACTATGTCCTGTTGGAGACATAAGTGCTGCACGCAATATTGTTTTTAAGTCATCGTCAGACACTTGTTCATCTGTGAACTTTCTGATACTGCGACGACGTTGTACTATTTCCTTGAAATCCATTATTTTATTTTTTATCTTAATCTGTCGAGTGAACGTACAAGTGCCTCATCCTTACGTATTCCATGAATTGCCAAGCAATTTAATATAATACTTAAGACAGGCAAAACTGCGACAAAAGGCAGATGATAAGAAGCCTCTGTCATCAATTGGTATTTCCACGCCAAAACAGCATAGTATATCAAATATCCCACCAAAAGAATGGTGCTGAATATAACCAAACGCAATTGACGCATACGGAATCTGAACAGCATGATACTAACAAGGGTCAACAATACCACGAGTATTTGTACTATGCCCAACGCACATGGTCCCCAATCCCATACTGCATCTTTTTCAGTGGAACTATACACGAAATTATTAAACGAACCAACCATTGTGGTTCCGTCAAAATACTGGCCTATAGGCAAACATAGCCCTAGCAGACAGAAAATGACTACCAGAGCTAAGTAAACGGTTTGAATACGTTGTATCATTAGAACTTCTCCTGTGCGTCCTTTGATGGATTACGATAATATAGTTTATCTTCTATAAACTCTTGTGTTGCCATCAAAGAAGGTTTTGGCAAACGTTCGTAATGCTTTGACACTGTTATTTGTTCATCATTATGGAATTCTTCTTCTATACCTTCTGCTGCAGTTCCGAACTCTTGCAATTTCTTGCTAAGTTCCTCTTTCAATGCTGCAGAGATTTGATTGGCGCGCTTTCCTATAATTGCAACGCTTTCATAAATATTACCAGTTTCCTGACATAAATCCATTAAATTACGTGTAACCGTAGTGGTTGGCGCATTTGTTTTTTTTAAATCCATCTTCTTATTATATTTACGATTTTTCTGTTAATTTCAATTCTCAGTCTTTATAGTTATGATTTCACCTTACCACTACAGTGGCGGAAAATCTGTTCAGCTTCTTTCATGTATTTACTGTCTGGGAACTCATTCTTAAAGCCATAATATTCATCAATAGCTTCGCGATAGCGTTCTTCTGCCTTATAAGCCACACTATTGACAGCCAAACGATAACGTGAACGTAGTATATAAATATACAATTCCTCACGATGAGCTGTATATGGATATGACTTAAGAGTATTTTCGGCGGTAATTATACATGCTTCGTAATTATTGCCATCAGATGATTGGCAATTACCGATATATGTACCCAGATTATAATAAAGTTTTACTGTTGCCAATTCTTTCTCAACCAAATTATTCTGGAGTTGGAAAATCATATCGCTTATCTCTTCGCGTTTATCTGAATATGGATAATACTCCAGATATTCCTGCAAACGGCTTATCGCTGCATATGTTGCTGTCTGATCCAAACGTGGATCTGGAGACAATTTAAAAGCGGACATACCCGCATAATAACGAGCTAATTCAGTATATGTTCCTTTTGGATATGATTTATAATAACTTTCAAATGAAGTACCTGCCGTTTCATAATCCCCCATATTATAATAACTCATCGCTAACAGCATAAGACTCTCCTCACCATGATCAGTTCCTTTCATGGTTAAAACGATATTATCAATCTCAAATAATTGAACACATCTGGAGTATTGTTTAGCAGCAAAATACTCCTTAGCAGCTTCATATCTATAATCATAGTCTTCTGCCTTGAGAACATTATTGTAACTGTTACATGAAGTCATAGCAATAACGCATCCCAAAGCTATCGACAAAAATATATTCTTCATATTTTTATTTAATTACGTGTGCAAAGTTACAAAAAAACAAATATCGCTGCAAATAAATTTACGTTTATTCACTAAAGTATAAGATTTTTAGTACCTTTTTCGCTATAATTTTAAGTAAGACCGATTTACTTGGCATAAAATAAGACAGCGACGATGCATGTTTGTGAGTTTGAAACAACAATGATTACATCAAATTGTCTAAACCATCAACAAGACATTATCTCTGTCTTACACAAAACTACGACTGTATAAATTATAGAGTCATACTATATCATCTGCCAGAATAACTGGTTGAGGCCTTTGCCGTTGTAGATGCAGAGCCTATAGTAACCGTATAATTATTACCGGAAATCAGTCCCGGACAGCTTATAACATAGCTAAAATTAGATGTATTATTAGAGCCGCCCGACATAGATCCTCCACCCGGACGCTTTCCGCCACCAGGGAACGAACCTCCGCCAAAGCCACCTGTATTTGGTGAATAAACACTCGGAATAGTAAAATTAGCCATTTTGGTAGAACCGTTTACCACACTGACAATGGTATTGGCTGCAGGAGAGCCAGAAGTACTCAAAACACATTGAGAGCCAGTGGTTGAAGTAACGGTATTATTACCTCCTCCAACACCCAGTACTGTTCCACCTGTGATGTACAGACAATAACGTTCAGCAGCATCCAAGCCACATTCAGGAGTGCCTGCTCCACATGCCATAATCACACCGCCAGAGATATAAAGATTTCCGTTACTGTCGATTCCGTCATTTGCATTTGACACACCTGTAATATCACCTCCTTGCAAATACATGTGACTTGCCGAATTGATTGCGTCATCTGCAGGACTGAAAGCAAACACTTCCCCACCGCTGATTGTCATAACACCTTTTGTTTCAATTGCTTCATGACCTTTTGATGTCGCATTTATACTGCCACCAGTGATCGTCATATTACCATCGCTCTTTATTGCCTTTGGCTGAGCTTTTTTATTGTTCGAACTAAATGTTGCCCCTGTGGTTTTAGCTGTAAGCACTGGATTACCACTAATATTCAATATTCCATCTACTTTTATGCACTTACCACCAGATTCTGTAGATTCCAAAGTCTGAGTTCCACCACTGACAGTCATATTGTTATCTGCCTTCAGACAACTTGAACCTTTTGCATCTGCCTCCGTCCCGTCATATGCGCCAGTTCCACTTGTTTTAACGGTCAACACGCCTCCCGTAATCGTTATATTACCTGAGCCATCACTTTTGTCGGCCTTTATACCTTTGGCTGCTGCGCCTTCCATCGTAATATCTATATTACCGCCATCAACAACGACTTCACCAGCCTTAATACCTTTAGCTGTAGCGAAATAACTACTGCCTGAGCTGACGAGTGCGCCATTATTTACGATAGTAATTTTCCCAGTATTACCTTCCGCTGAAGTAAACACACCCTCCGAACCGATTCCACGTCCTGCAGCACCATTCACATTTATTGTAATATCACCACCACTATACGTAAAATTACCGTCAGACTTAAATCCTGAGGCATAAGACAAATCTGTTGCATCACTTGTATCTACGCCACCGTTTGCATTAAGCGTGAATGTTCCGCCACTAACAAAAGCATCACCGACATTCTTCACACATTTTGCAGCAAGCGCATCTGCTGTAACAGACAATGTTCCACCTTCAAGATAGATATTTCCCGTATCTTCATCTGTATGGTCATCATCAACTGCAGGCGAAGCGACAGAACCGCCTAAGTCACACTGAATTCCGTCATCACCTACACCGCAGATATTCACAGTACCACTTTTCACAAGCAAATACTCCTCGCAATTTACCCCATCACCTACTGCCGATGTTATGTTAAGAGTCAGATTCTTTACTGAAATATAATCTCCGCTCTTTATAGCGTGTTTCGTATTTCCAACAACATTCAAGACGCCATTACCTTGCAACTGAATCTGTCCTTTACTATATATACATGCCTTTTGGCTGCCACCAGAGCAATCAGACAATGTATTCTCAGTATCTCTCTTTGCACTAATCTGAATACGTTTGCCGTTGGCAACATTAATAGCTGCCCCACTTTGGTTTGTCATAGTCAGACCAGCCAAGGAAATTGTACATTTATATGAACCGGAGAGAGAAAAATCACCATCATCAGTCGTCCCCGAAAGAACATATGTCAGTTCATCGTCATCCACTGCCTCGGTATTAGTCTGTTCTATAGATACATGCGCACCATTAATGGATGGAGTTACATATCTTGCAACATTACCCGCAACCGTAACGGAAGCAGATTTATTATTATAACTGACAGAAACTTCATTGTCCTTAACACTGGTATTGTCTATCGACATTGACGCAATATCACCTACAGCAAAAGTCTTCCCCATAATTGTCAATGAAGTACCTTGATTATACACCATATCACCTGTACGCGCCGCAGGAAACTTATAGGTAACGCCATCACTTGTCGTAACATTCAAAGTCTGAGCTTGAAAAGGCAAAATCACAGAAAATGCCGCCAAAAACAAAAAAATCTTCTTCATTTTACCACCATTTTAAATGATTCATCCTTCATCTTTGCAATATACACACCTTTAGAAATATGTGATTTGTCAACCACCTTACCGTTAAGGTCATAAACAGCAACCACAGCCTCCGAACCCACATTATCCAATTCATTAATATTAGTAGCAGTTTCATCAGTTGCAGAAAAATACATCTTCGCAAGATTTGCAAGAGTAAAGGATTGAGAACCAACGGTTAATGTAGAACCATCAATTGCAAATGACATAGTCGAAACCTCGATTGACACCTTTTTACCTTCAGTCGTTTCAAAAGTCAGATAAGGGAAGTCATATTCAGCAGCCTCAGCTGAATGAACCCCCAAAAACAGAGCGACTAATAACAAAATAGTTTTCATAATTGCTGCAAGTTTAATAATTGTTTAATTAGTTAGTTGATTATGCAAAATTTTCACAAAATAATATAATATTCACGGCATTATAATATTTTGCAAAGTTAAATAAAAAAATCTATGCCACAAAAGGCAACCCATATATTTAGTTTTTTTAACACACTTTTTCACAAAACCATCCAGCTGATTTATAGTTAAAATTCAGAAAGTTACAAACAATTCCGCAATCGGGGAACTGGCAAATATATCCAATCGCAAGTTTTTATTGACCAAAAGGTTTCTTATACCGAAAAATATTGCTACCTTTGTGGCGATTTTATCAATCATGCAATAAATGCACTCTTACAAGAACTTACCAAAATAAACAAATATGCAAGTTTTAGACAAAGAATTTGAGTTATACATCACTCACGAAGAAATTCTGAACAAAGTTAAAGCATTAGCAGAAGAATTAAACAAGGATTACAATGGTAAATGCCCAATTATGGTATGTATTCTTAACGGAGCATTTATCTTTGCAGCCGATTTAGTAAGAGAAGTGAACTTCCCTGTTGAAATTGGATTCATGAAATACTCCTCATACGTAGGCTTAGACACAGTAGGCACAGTAGATAAGGTTGCCGACCTGGCACAAGACGTAAAAGGGAGAGACATCATTGTTGTCGAAGATATAATCGACACAGGTTACACTATGGAGAGAATCCTATGCGATTTCAAAGAGAAAGGAGCGGCATCCGTAAAAGTTGCATGTTTACTACAAAAACCAAAGAAACTTATCACAAACATAAAGGTTGACTATTGTGCATTAGACATAAAGAACGAGTTCATCGTCGGTTACGGACTCGATTATAATGGACACGGACGCAACCTAAAGGATATATATATCCTATCACCAGACGATAACGACTAAAACACAAACGAATAAAGACAAATTAAAAGCATAACATTATTAATTAACAGAAAATGAAAAATATCATTATCTTTGGTGCCCCAGGCTCAGGCAAAGGCACATATAGCGACGAAATCGTAAATCGCTATAACATGGGACACATCTCAACAGGAGATGTTCTTCGTGGTGAAATTAAAAATGGTACAGAACTTGGAAAAATAGCTGAAGGCTACATCCAAAACGGACAGCTAATTCCAGACGACCTGATGATAAGCATCCTGGCAAAGACTTATGATGCTATGCCTGCTGGAAAAGGAGTAATCTTTGATGGTTTCCCACGCACAATTGCTCAAGCTGAAGCTCTTAAGAAAATGTTGGCAGAGCGCAATCACGACATGGGCGTAATGATCGAGCTTATTGTTGACGAAGAAACTCTTTTGGCACGCCTGCTCAACAGAGCTATCGAACAAGGACGCGCTGACGATAACGAAGAAACAATCAAAAAGCGTTTCGCCGTATATCACAGCCAGACTGCTCCATTAGCTGAATGGTTCGAGAAAGAAGGAATGCGTAACACATTCACATGGAAAGGTTCAAAAGAAACAATGTTAAGCGAAATCTTTGCATTCCTTGACACTTTGAAATAATCCCAATTTATATATAAAGGATTTAAACTCTTACAATCTGTCACATTAGAGTTTTCACTTTAATTAAGTAATGAATGGAAACTAATTTTATTGATTACGTTAAAATATTCTGTCGTTCCGGAAAAGGAGGACGTGGCTCATGCCACATGCACCGTGCAAAATATATGCCGAAAGGTGGTCCAGACGGAGGAAACGGAGGAAACGGAGGTAGTGTAATATTAAGAGGCAATCGTAATTATTGGACTCTTCTACACCTTCGTTACGATCGTCACGTCTATGCCGAGCATGGAGGTAATGGCTCAAAGTCAAAGAGTTCCGGAAAACAAGGTGCTGATAAAATAATTGAAGTACCATTGGGCACAGTTGCATATAACGCAGAAACCGGACAGTATCTTTGCGACGTAACCAGTGACGGACAAGAAGTTGTATTATTAAAAGGAGGACGTGGCGGATTGGGTAATTTCAATTTCGCCACACCTACCAACCAAGCACCGCGTTATGCACAACCAGGTGAACCAATGCAGGAAATGACAGTAATATTAGAACTGAAACTGCTTGCAGACGTTGGTTTGGTTGGGTTCCCTAACGCAGGAAAGTCAACATTAGTAAGCGCTCTTTCATCAGCAAAACCTAAAATAGCAAACTACCCTTTCACCACTCTCGAACCTTCATTAGGAATCGTGTCATACCGCGACAACCGTTCGTTCGTCATGGCCGACATTCCTGGCATCATAGAAGGAGCCAGTCAAGGAAAAGGATTGGGATTAAGATTTCTCAGACATATAGAACGTAATTCACTCTTACTTTTTATGATTCCAGGAGATACCGACGACATAAAGAAAGAGTATGACATTCTATTAAACGAGCTCACCACCTTCAATCCAGAATTATTGGACAAAGGCAGAGTTCTTGCTATTACTAAATGCGACCTGCTCGATGAAGAACTTATAGATCTATTGCGCGACACACTTCCAAAAGATATCCCAACCGTATTCATATCAGCCGTAACCAATCAGGGACTCGACGAACTGAAAGACGTATTATGGGAAGAAATGAACAGAGAAAGTAACAAAATCGCCGCAATAGTAACACAAGAAAATATTGTACACCATTCTAAAGATTTCTCACGTATGCAAGAAGAATTTGAAGACTTCGATGACATCGACGTCATGGACACAGAGATTAACGAGATTGAAGAACTTGATGATTACGAATACGAAGATGAATAAATCCGACGTTTTATCATACAACATAGGAAACAATATTACAGCCTTCACCACTACAAGGAATGGTGGAGGCTGTAGTCTTGATAACTATTCATCAATGAATATAAATCCTTTTTGTGGTGATACCATTGAACACATTTCAACAAACAAAAAATTATTATGTGACCTGCTTAATATAAAACAGGAATCACTCATTATGCCCCACCAGATACACGGCACAGATATCACCATTATCGATAACGCATCCAACTACTCAAACCAATTCGAAGCCGACGCACTCATTACAAACATACCAGACACTTGTATTGGAGTAAGTACGGCCGATTGCGTGCCTGTACTCATCTACGACAAGAAGAACAAAGCCACCGCTGCCATACACGCAGGTTGGAGAGGCACCCTCAAACACATTGTAGAATTAACTATCGACAAGATGCACTCTACATACAACACAAACGGAGACGACTGCAACGCCGTGATTGGACCATGTATCGGGGTTGACGCTTTCGAAATTGGAGATGAGGTATATGAGTCTTTCTACAATGCAGGATTCGACATGTCTAAAATTGCAATCAAGAAAGAAAAATACCACATAGACCTTAAGGAATGCAATAAAATACAATTAATGAACAAAGGAATAAAGCCAGAGAACATCCATGTATCTAATGTCTGCACTTTTACAGAATATAATAAATATTTCTCAGCCAGAAGATTAGGTATAAATTCCGGACGCCTCTTCACTGGAATAATAATACGTTCAGAAACAACATTCTGATTTTCACTATCAAACCATAAGACATAAAAAAACTGTATATTCAGACTATCCCGAATATACAGTTTTTTATTTATCTAAATTTGATTATTCGTCATCATCTTCTGTTGACTCATCAATGGCATCGATATCTTCAATAGTTGCCTCAGCCTCATCAGGTTCATCCATATCGTAATCGCTATCGTTGTCATTATCATCTGGCAAGTTGTCATCATCATCGTCGTCATCCAAGTCATCTCGTTGTGACTTACTCTTGCCATCGACAAGAATCTCAAAATGAAGTTTTTCCATCTTAGGCTTAACCTTAAGGAAAACAGCCTCAACCCATGAGCCGCGTTCAATTTCCAACACCTCGTAACCGTCTTCTTTTCTACGGTCAATAAGTCCGCCCGGACGACGCATTGCAGCAGCAGGCATCACACTGCAATCAACATAAAATGCAGCCTGGATAATATCCTGAATAGCAAGAGGAAGCCCCTGCCATCCTGTTCCCATGTTTTCATTAATCAAATAGAGAACCTCACGAGGAGTCAAATGGAATATATTTTCAAGAGTCAAATCTGTTACTTTCTTGATCTGACGCTTACGGATTGCAATAGCATTTGTTCCTTCGTAATCGGGAGTAGAAAAAATCTGGAAATTCTGTGCTTCCAACGATGCGACCAACTCGTCGTTTTCACGTTTTATCATCTGAATGTCAAAAACAGGACGAATTATATTATGGTAATGCACCTTATTCTCTTTATATCGGTCAGACATCATCACTTCTGCCAACATTCTATAAATATCCTCAACGTCATATGACCAGATATTTCCCTTAGACATATCGTCTATAGCATATGAACTTACTGTTTCGCTATCTTTATCAAATCTGTCACGTTCTTTTTTTGATTTTTCCTTAGCCATCGTATGTTTATATATAGATTTAATACTAAATAATTCGGGTGCAAATTTACAAAAACTTTTCATATACTACAATATGTAGCATAGTTTTTATGCTAACATACAAAAAACTAAATGTCATCAATATTTCCACATCGACACATAAGTGTCATTGAATAGGCTGTTTTTTAAGAAAAAAGCACATCTTATTATATAATAAGTAAAATAATTAAACATTCATACCCACCAATTCTCAATAATTTATTATCTTTGCAGATTGAAATATAGTTCTATTTGAAACAAATAACAAAATTTGATTATTTTTCAACACAAAAATTTATCAGATAATAAAGCTAGGTATAAAGAAAATGAAAAAACTCGAACTTAAATATGGCTGCAATCCAAATCAAAAGCCATCATGCGTTTTCATGAACGAAGGAGAACTTCCATTCGAAGTATTATGTGGACGTCCTGGTTACATAAATCTTCTTGACGCATTCAACAGCTGGCAATTAGTACGTGAACTTAAAAATGCAACAGGATATCCTGCAGCAGCATCATTTAAGCACGTTAGTCCTGCAGGTGCAGCTTTAGGTATTCCAATGAGTGACACGCTAAAAAAGATCTATTGGGTTGATGATTTGAAATTCGAACTTTCACCAATAGCAACTGCTTATGCACGAGCTCGTGGAGCTGACCGTATGTCAAGTTTCGGTGATTTCATTGCTTTAAGCGACACTTGCGACGAAGCAACAGCTTTACTTATCAAACGTGAAGTATCTGACGGTATCATTGCACCTGACTACACTCCTGAAGCTCTTGAAATCTTACGTCAAAAACGTAATGGCACATATTGTGTAATCAAGATGTCAACAGAATATCGTCCAGATCCTATTGAACGTAAACAAGTATTCGGCATCACATTTGAACAAGGCCGTAATGAAATCGACCTTACAAGTGACAGCCTCTTCGAGAATATACCAACAAAGAACAAGGAATTAAGCGAAGAAGCTAAGCGTGACCTGAAAATCGCACTTATCACACTTAAATACACACAGTCAAATTCTGTATGCTATGTAAAAGACGGTCAGGCAATCGGTATCGGTGCCGGACAGCAAAGTAGAATCCATTGTACACGTCTTGCAGGACAAAAAGCTGACCTCTGGTGGTTAAGACAATGTCCAAAAGTAATGAATCTGCCATTCAAGGACGATATCAGACGCGCAGATCGTGACAACACAATCGATGTGTATATGGGAGATGAATACGAAGACGTACTTGCAGAAGGAACTTGGCAAAAATTCTTCACTGAAAAACCTGAGCCATTAACTCGTGAAGAGAAAAAAGCATGGCTTGCAAAAAACACACAGGTAAGCCTTGGTAGCGATGCCTTCTTCCCATTCGGCGACAATATCGAACGTGCACACAAGAGTGGTGTTCAATACATTGCTCAAGCAGGTGGTTCTGTACGTGATGATAATGTCATCGAGACATGTGATAAATATGGTATTACCATGGCATTTACAGGCATTCGCTTATTCCATCATTAATATATATATGGCATCAGATAACGAAATCTTATACGCCATGATGAATGGCATCAACTTTGGTGGGAAAAAGAAAGAAAAATCCAATACCGATAAGGTAAAAACCAAAGCACGAGGAAAATCATATAAAACTGGCGCACATGGTTCTGGTTCATCTAAACACAAGGCTGAAATACGCCAGAGAGTAAAGAACCGCGCATCACAAAAAAGGAAATGATTTCTCCTTCTGTTTTCATGCCATAAATGTCAATGATATTGCAATAAAAATAATATAAGACGATGTTAACAATCAAAGTCATCACAGAACAGACCGACAAAGTAATTAAAGGTCTGAACAAAAAGCACTTTCAGGGTGCAGAAGAGGCTGTAAACAAAGCCATAGAACTCGACAAAACACGTCGTGAAGCTCAAACAAAACTTGATGCATGTTTAGCTAATCAAAAGAAATTAGCATCACAAATAGGTGCATTGATGAAGCAAGGCAAAAAAGAGGAAGCTGAAACTGCTAAATCTGAAGTTGCTAAGTTAAAAGAAGAATCACAGGTTCTTCAGGCAACAATGTCGGAAGCAGAACAACAGCTTACTGCTCATTTATGTACAATTCCAAACCTCCCTTATGACATTGTACCTGAAGGTTCTTGCGCAGAAGACAACGTTGTTGTTAAATCATCATTAAGAGAATGTAAAGAAGGTGACACTGTCGGAAACTGGACAACTGTCCCAACCAACAGTGAAGCAAAATTGCCACATTGGGAATTAGCAAAGAAATATAACCTGATAGATTTCGATTTAGGCGTTAAAATAACTGGTGCAGGTTTCCCTGTATATGTTGGAAAAGGAGCACGCCTGCAACGCGCACTCATCAATTTCTTCTTAGACGAGGCACGCAAAAGCGGTTATAAGGAGATAATGCCACCAACAGTAGTTAATGCTGCATCTGGATACGGTACTGGTCAATTACCTGACAAGGAAGGTCAGATGTATCATTGTGAGGTTGATGATTTATATCTAATACCTACTGCTGAAGTTCCAGTAACAAATATCTACCGCGACGTTATCCTTGACGAGAAAGATCTTCCTATCAAGAATTGCGCATACACTCAATGTTTCCGTCGCGAAGCTGGTAGCTATGGTAAAGACGTTAGAGGACTTAACAGACTACACGAATTCAGTAAGATTGAGATAGTTAGAATCGACACTCCAGAGCATTCTGAAGAAAGCCACAAAGAAATGCTCGAACATGTTGAAGGACTTCTTAAAAAACTTGAACTACCATACAGAATTCTTCGTTTGTGTGGAGGCGACCAGAGTTTCACATCTGCAATATGCTACGACTTCGAAGTATATTCAGAAGCACAGGGACGCTGGCTTGAAGTTTCATCTGTAAGTAATTTCGACACATATCAGGCAAACCGTCTCAAGTGTCGTTATCGCCGTAGCAGCGACAAGAAGACAGAACTCTGTCACACACTCAACGGTTCAGCACTTGCATTGCCACGCATAGTTGCCACAATCATTGAAAACAACCAAACCGAACAAGGTATCAGAGTACCAAAGGCTCTGGTTCCATATTGTGGATTCGAATACCTCGACGACAAAATAGATTAAATTATTATTAACGTAAATAATAACAAAAAACTCAATAACAAAAAAACATGAATAAGATTGTAAGTAAGACACAATTCTCTGAGAAAGTGTTTAAACTTGAAGTCGAAGCACCATTAATTGCAAAATCTCGCAAAGCTGGTCACTTCGTTATTGTTCGCGTTGGCGAACAAGGAGAGCGTATGCCTCTCACTATCGCTGACTCTGATGTAGAAAAAGGAACTATCACACTTGTTGTACAGACAGTGGGTTATTCTTCTACAAAACTCTGTAGTTTGAACGAAGGCGATTATATCACAGACGTTGTAGGTCCACTCGGACAAGCAACTCATATCGAAAACTTCGGAACAGTAGTATGTGCCGGTGGTGGTGTTGGTGTTGCACCAATGCTTCCTATCATAAAGGCCCTCAAAGCTGCAGGAAACAGAGTTATCAGCGTACTTGCCGGACGAACAAAAGACCTTATAATTCTTGAAGACGAAGTACGTAAGCACTCAGACGAGGTAATTATCATGACAGACGATGGTAGCTACGGTCAGAAAGGTGTTGTAACAGTTGGTATCGAACAGGTTATCCAGCGCGAGACAGTTAACAAGTGTTTCGCTATCGGTCCTGCAATCATGATGAAATTCTGTTGCTTACTTACTAAGAAATATAATGTGCCAACAGATGTATCACTCAACACAATCATGGTTGACGGTACTGGTATGTGTGGTGCATGCCGTATCACTGTAGGAGGTAAAACTAAATTCGTATGCGTTGACGGTCCTGAATTCGATGGTCATGAAGTTGATTTCGATGAGATGTTCAAACGTATGGGAGCATTCAAAGAAGCTGAACTTGCTGAGATGAAGAAGTTGGAAGCTCACGTATGTGGTTGCCAAAATGCAGCAGAAACTTCTAAGAAAGAAGCTGTTAAAGCCTCTGCAGAACAAATCGATACTCCAATCGAAGAACTTATCGATCGTAACCAACCTTGGCGCGAAGAACTTCGCAAGAGCATGAAGCCAAAGGAAAGAACAGATATCGAACGTTGCATAATGAACGAATTAGATCCTGTTTACCGTGCTACTACTCGTACAGAAGAAGTTAACCAAGGACTTACTGAGATTCAAGCTCTTACAGAAGCAAAGCGTTGTCTTGACTGTCCAAAACCTACATGTATGGAAGGATGTCCTGTAAACATCAACATCCCTTCATTCATCAAGAGCATCGAAAGAGGACAATTCCTCGATGCTGCAAAGGTTTTGAAAAGCACTTCTTCACTCCCTGCAGTCTGCGGACGTGTTTGTCCACAGGAAAAACAGTGCGAAAGCAAGTGTGTACACCTTAAGATGGGCAAGAAACCAGTAGCAATCGGTTATCTCGAGCGTTTCGCTGCTGATTTCGAAAGAGAAAGCGGTAAGATGTCACTTCCAAAATGCAAACCAGCAAATGGTATCAAAGTTGCAGTTGTAGGTTCAGGTCCTGCTGGACTTAGCTTCGCTGGCGACATGGCAAAGAACGGTTTCGATGTAACTGTATTCGAAGCTCTTCATGAAATTGGTGGTGTATTAAAATATGGTATTCCTGAATTCCGTCTTCCAAACGCTATCGTAGACGTTGAAATAAAGAATCTCGAAAAGATTGGTGTTAAGTTCGTTAAGGACTGCATCATCGGAAAGACTATCAGCACAGAACAACTTGAAGCTGAAGGATTCAAGGGTATCTTCGTTGCATCTGGAGCAGGTCTTCCTAACTTCATGAATATTCCAGGTGAGAACAGCACTGGTATCATGTCATCAAACGAATACCTCACACGTGTTAACTTGATGGATGCATCTAACCCATGCTCTGACACACCAATCAACAAAGCTAAGAGCGTTATGGTTGTTGGTGGTGGTAACACTGCTATGGACTCATGCCGTACAGCAAAACGTCTTGGAGCAGAACGAGTATTCATCGCATATCGTCGTAGCGAAGAAGAAATGCCTGCACGTCTTGAAGAAGTTAAACACGCTAAGGAAGAAGGAATTGAATTCTTGACTCTTCACAACCCAATCGAATATATTGCTGACGAAAAAGGCGCTGTATGTCAAGTAAAACTCCAGAAGATGGAACTTGGAGAACCAGACGCTTCTGGTCGTCGCAGCCCTATTCCAGTTGAAGGCGCAATTGAAACAATCGATATCGACATGGCAATCGTTGCTGTAGGTGTAAGTCCAAACCCAATCGTTCCTAAATCAATCAAGGGACTTGAATTAGGACGTAAGAACACTATCGCAGTAAACGACGACATGCAATCATCTATTCCAACTATATTCGCAGGTGGTGATATCGTACGTGGTGGTGCAACAGTTATCCTTGCAATGGGTGACGGACGTCGCGCTGCAAAACATATGAGCGAGAAATTATTAGGATAATCTTCTAATTATCCCAAAATTCACAATAAGAGGATAACCATACAACGGTTGTCCTCTTTTTTATTTATGGATAACAGATTTATTTCATAAAATATTATTATCTTTGCACTGAATAGTGTGTGTACACACAGAATATACCTAAATAACAATTAAAGGTCATGAAATCTTTTGCACAATCTGAATTAATAATCAACTCTGATAACAGTTCATTCCATTTGCACATTACCCCAGAGCAACTGGCTGATAAGATTGTTATGTGTGGTGATCCTGACAGAGTATCTCTTATCGCATCTCACTTTGAATCAAAGGAATGCGATGTTCAGAGCAGAGAATTTCATACCATAACCGGAACATATAAGAGAAAACGAATAACAGCCATATCACATGGTATCGGATGCGACAATATCGATATCGTGGTAAACGAACTTGATGCACTAAAAAACATCGATTTCTCAACACGTACCGAAAAAAAACATCTTACCTCTCTTGAAATGGTACGAATCGGAACATGTGGAGGTTTGCAAGAAAACACAACTGTGGGCACATTTATATGTTCTGAAAAATCAATAGGCATTGAAGGACTTATCAACTATTATGCCGGACGAGAGAAAATATGTGACTTGGAATTTGAAAAGCACTTCACGCAACACCTCAACTGGGATTATCACAATCTGCCATCTCCATATGTTGTGGACAACGATAAAGACTTATTAAGTAGAATCTATGAACCTGACTTAGGCATGATTAAGGGCGTTACAATCTCTTGTGGAGGATTTTATGGTCCACAAGGGCGAGAACTACGCATACCTTTGTCTGATCCTAAACGGAACGACAAAATATGTTCATTCAATTGGAATGGCTACAAAATAACTAATTTTGAAATGGAATCGGCAGCTTTAGCTGGACTTTCTGCCCTACTCGGTCACAAAGCAATGACTGTATGTATGGTTGTAGCAAATCGGATAGCTAAAGATACTGATACTGAGTATAAAGACAGAATTGATGATTTAATAGAAATAGTATTAGACAGAATTTAAAAACAGATTAAGGAATGAAGAGGAAAATCACTACAGGGATAATTGCTATTATATGTTTGATAATACTTATAATTGGATTAATATCATATAATCTGTTCCTATCAAATATCAGTATAGCAGAAACTGAATACATATATATCGACAAAGACGATAATGCAGACTCTGTTATAACTAAAATAAAAAATACGGGAGCTGAATTTTCTGAAGATGGGTTTAAATTGCTTTCCAGTCGTAATAAACAGAGCAACAACATTCGTCCTGGACGTTACAGAGTTTCATCTGATATTAACACACTTGAATTATTCCGAAACATAAGAAATCATAATTCTGAGCCTATCCAATTGATTGTTCCGTCAGTAAGAACAATACAAATCATGGCATCAAGACTTTCTAACGAACTTATGGTTGATTCTGCCGAGATAATATCATTACTCGAATCAGATGAGTATCTAAAGAGTATCGGATACAACCACACATCCATTCCCTCATTATTTATTCCAAACACATATGAGGTATATTGGGAGATATCTGCAGAAGACTTGATTGCAAGAATGGTGAAAGAACATAATGCTTTCTGGAACGACGATCGTAAGGCATTAGCAAAGAAAATTGGCTTGACAGAACTTGAGGTAAGTACTCTTGCAAGCATTGTTGATAGCGAAACTGCAAACAACGGAGAGAAAAACAGAATCGCTGGATTATATATGAACAGACTGCATAAAAATATCTTACTGCAGAGCGATCCTACCGTAATATATGCCGTGGGAGATTTCTCAATAAGAAGGGTTCTAAACAAACATCTTCAGGTTGAGTCGCCATACAACACATATAAAGTTCATGGATTGCCACCAGGCCCAATCAGAATTCCATCGATTGCAGGTCTTGACGCTGTTCTTAATTATGAGCATAACGACTATCTGTATATGTGTGCAAAAGAAGATTTCTCTGGAACTCACAACTATGCAGTAAGTTTGGCTGAACATTACGCTAACGCACGCAGATATGTACAGGCACTAAATGAACGTGGAATCAAATAACGAATAATTTATAATTCAAAACGACAAAGTGAAGTATAAAAACAATTATATCCGCCATCTCATCACTTGCATATCATTACTGACTCCAGTAATAACAAATGCACAAATTGATGGACTAACAGACAACACATACTACTCTGTTGAGACCAATGCAGTATTCACCAATGGTGATCAGGCACCACTATGGTTTTCATCCAACAAACATGGTTTATCGTCAATTGAACCTAATTCAGGATATCTACGAGCCGGATTTGCACGTTCATTAGAAACCGATTCGTTACTCAACTGGCGATATGGTTATGGATTGGATATTGCAGTACCGATTAAACATACGTCAAAATTCATTATCCAACAAGCATACGGAGACGTTCAATACAAGAACTTTAGAATAACTGTCGGCGCCAAAGAGTTGCCACAAGAGATGCTTAACAACGAACTCAGTTCGGGAGGTATGACAATTTCAAATAATTTCCGTCCGATACCACAAGTTAGATTGGAAATGCCTGAATTCTGGAACCTGTATTTCACAGGAAACTGGTTAGCAATAAAAGGACATATTGCATATGGCATATATACCGACAACAGCTGGCAAAAAGATTTTGCTGCCGAAAACAGTATCTATACAAAGAATTCGTTCTTCCACAGCAAATCGGGCTTTTTAAGAGTTGGAAATGAAGAGTATTTCCCTCTTTCTTTCACTTTCGGACTCCAGATGGCATGTCAGTTTGGCGGAAAAGGCTATAATCTTACTGAAAGAGACGATGACATGACCCAACTTAATGAAGTTGATTTGGGGAACGGAATAAAGAGTTTCTGGGACGCATTCATCCCAGGAGGAAAAGACGTAAACGATGGTGATTATGATAACGTTGCAGGAAACCAAACTGGTAACTGGTACTTCGAGTTAAACTACAAAGCACCAAAGTGGAACATAAAAGCTTATGCACAACATTTCTTCGAAGACCATAGTCAGATGTTTGTACAATATGGTTGGAAAGACATGTTATGGGGCATAGAAGCACAATTACCTAAAAACCATTTTGTTAGCAACGTATTAGCTGAATATGTATATACCAAGGATCAAACCGGAGGCTTGTATCACGACGAAAACGATATTCTGCCTATACAAATCAGTGGAAAAGACAATTACTACAACAACCATGTGTATGGAGCATGGCAACATTGGGGACAAAACATAGGAAATCCATTATTATTATCACCTATTTATAATACAAACGGACAGATTAGTTGTTTGCATAACAGAATCAACGGTTTGCATTTAGGTATCTCAGGCGAGCCTTCTGAGGAATTCAATTACAGATTATTGTATTCAAACATAAGATCTTTAGGAACATATGACTACCCTACTGTAGATCCTATTGATCAGGATTATTTCCTTGCGGAACTAACATACAAGCCTAAAAAACTTAAAGGATGGGAAGGTACTGTAGGTTATGGATATAATCATGGAAAACTATTAAATAATTCTAACGGATTTTCTTTCTCAATTCGTAAAACAGGAAAATTATTCTAACTATGAAACTCAGAAACATATATAATATTCCCATTTGCATTTTCATGCTAACGCTTTGTTTAATTGGCTGCGACAAACTCGACGAGAACGGGAAACTCGACGGAAACTGGCAAATGACAGAATGGATTCAGAATAATTCTGGAGATACTTTGGCACAGAAAAGCGATTTGCTGTTCTATACAATAAAGTTGGAATTAATACAATTCAGAAACTCAAAGAATGGTCAACTACCCTATTTGGCATATTTCACTTATACAGGTGACAGTCTGTTCATTGGTGACGTATTCAGCAATACAGCAAATAGCGATATTCCAGCTACTACCGATGATTTAAAATCGTTTGGTGTGGAAGATAATGGTAAATTCAAGATTCAGAAACTCACATCATCCGAAATGATACTCCAAAACAATATAAACACATTATATTTCAGAAAATATTAGTTCATCACACATATAAACAGTATATTCATGTGAGTTTTCACACTATCCACGTTAAGAAGAATATCGTGACTGGGACAAACAATGAATGCTGACATAAATATATTTACATCAGTTACATGAAGATCTGGTATTTGTTTATAACGACAATTGTGTTTCTTATGGGATAAGATATAATGATTTTAAATCATATATTTTCTAATACCATAAAAGGCATAATGGACAAAATAATATAATGAAGTAAAAAAGCCTAAACGTAGATGTTTTCTATAGATATTCCATTGAAACCTTGCTGTTTGGAATTTATTACCTGAACGGGAACTTTTAGATTCACGATAAAGAGCATGAAGTTTCTGGGTATTATGTGCTATATATCCTTTTTTAAGAATTGTAAGCAAAAAGATATAATCTTCAACATCTGTATTCAAGAAACGATCATTGCCAATTGCTTCTTTTGTTATCAATAATGTTAACCACGGAATACTATTAGATTTTAGTAATTGATTGTAATTATAAGAAGCTGAAGATTTAACAACCCTATTTCTTCTTTCCCCCGAAGGAGATATTTTCTCATAATATGAGAAAACCATATGATAATTATTCTTCTCTGCAAAATCTACCTGACATTGTAATTTATCAGCCAGCCAAACATCATCACTATCTAAGAATGCAATATATTTGCCCTTTGCATAATCTATAGCCATATTTCGTGGTTTAGCTGGTGACCCCGAAGATTTCTCTAATCGGTAATAACGTATTCTTGGATCTTTAGCTATATAATCCTCTATTACTTGTCGGCTATTGTCTGTGGAGCCATCATCTACTATAATCATCTCCCAGTCATTGAACGTTTGAGCAATGACTGAATCTATAACTACTGGCAAATACTCACCAGAATTATAACATGGAGTAATTATTGATACTAATGGCATTATCCTTATGATTACTTAACTAATTTGCGTACAAAAGTAATAAAAATTTATCACTTTTCTTGATGTAATTATTAGAAATTCAAAAATAAACGTAAGATTTATTAACTTTTCAATAATTATTTGTTGTTTCGAAAAAATGTTGGATAGCAGATTCTAATTTCTTAAAATCTTCGTTCCACGTTGTTTCATGACATTTGAACTCTACCAAATTATCATGTACACTACTCAAACGATTCCCATCACTAACAAATCCATTCAATAACTCTTTTATTGACTCAACGGAATAAGGATTTACCTTAAAACCAATTTTATTTGCATCTGCATAATCCCCCAACATTGTTTGATCGGAATAGACTGCAGGAATAGTGTAGGCAATAGATTCATGGAATTTATTTGAAATAGCATACTTCACGTTGAAGTCCTTATTTGGATACGCTGCCCAAATCACATCAGAGTCACCATACAGATGTCCTATATCTTCATATTTATATTCACCTGTACAATGAATATTTGTTAATGATTGCGTGTATTTCTTCAGTGTTTCATAATCGGGACCATACCCATGATAGTATAACTGAAAACGATTATCATTTCTAACAGCATCTGCAAGATTTTTTAATATGCTAACATATCTTATATTACCAAGAAAAACAACACGCAATGGGAATTGAGAAGAATATTCCACACTTTGTGTCTGAATGGTAGGTTTATTTTCCAACACAAGTTGTGGATATTTCTTAGGATAAATCTGAGTATAGAAACGAGATGCATGAATAGTCAATGCAGCTTTGTTCATGTAATAGTGTTCTATGAGATTCAAGAACTTACGACCGAGTAATGGTCCTGTAGGTGCATCAAGATTTTCGTATATAAGCATCTGGTTCTTGCGTAACGATGGCAGCATCAGCAAATTATTCCAATGCGAAGCAATGATAATGTCGGGATTAATATTTTTTATTTCCGCACAACAGAACTTTCTATAGCCCAATAATCCGAATAGTTTATGAAGCTTATTTCCGTATTTTGCCGGACGTTTAAATAAGTGATAATGTTTGTCTGATGAATCTTCTTGATATTTATTCTCTCGATCCCACGAAATGACATGAATCTCGGCATTTGGGAAACTTAATGCCAAGGAATCCAATATCTTAGTGTTTCTGGTATTAATTGGAACACTCTCATCCACCAAAACGATCTTTTTAATATTATCTATCATGAAAACAATCTTATTATGATTTAATCGTCCACCATTAATCTCAACGATGGAAGAAACATTATGCTTATATAACGTTATTCTTTATAAATTATTATGTAATATCTCAACAATACGTTTACATGCCTTTCCGTCACCATATGGATTAACTGCTTTACTCATCTTTTCATAAGCAGATTTATCTTCAAGCAATGTACTTACTTCGTCAACAATTAGTTTACGATTAGTACCAACAAGATGTACTGTTCCACTATCCAATGCTTCTGGGCGTTCTGTTGTGTCACGCATTACAAGGACTGGCTTTCCTAAACCAGGAGCCTCTTCCTGAATACCTCCAGAGTCTGTCAACACCAACGTAGAATGATTCATCAGATATACAAACTCAAGATATTGTAATGGTTCTATGAAAAACATATTACCAAGATTACTCAAATCTTCTCCGAAAATCTCATGAATAGGCTTACGTACATTTGGGTTAAGGTGCATCGGATAAACAAAATCGACATCAGGATATTTTTGCGTCAGATCTTTTATTGCATTAACGATATTGATAAATCCTTCACCAAAATTCTCACGTCTATGACCTGTTATCAAAACCAATTTTCTGCCATCTGCAAGACGTGAAATATCATACCCTGATTTTGCCAGGATATTTATCTGCTCGTTTGCAAGTTTTTCATCATTTTGCAGTTTATCCACCACCAGATGTAATGCATCAATGACGGTATTTCCTGTCACATAAATATCGCCTTGAGCAGATTCCTTCTTGAGATTACTTTCAGACAAAGGAGTTGGAGAAAAATTATATGTTGAAATTCTACCTGTTATCTGTCGGTTCATTTCCTCTGGCCATGGAGAATATATATTATGTGTTCTCAATCCAGCTTCAACATGTCCAACAGGAATTTGTTGATAGAATGCAGCAAGAGCCGCTGCTGTTGAGGTTGTTGTATCACCATGAACAAGCACAACGTCAGGTTTAATTTCTTTGAATATATCTCGCATACCTGTCAACACACGTGACGTGATATCAGTCAGGTCTTGTCCTTGTTTCATTATATTCAAGTCATAATCGGGTTTTACGTTGAATATGTTTAATACTTGATCCAACATCTCCCTATGCTGTCCAGTCACACACACAATCGTTTGAAAATCACTTGGGTGTTTCTGAAATTCTTTTACTAACGGGCACATCTTTATTGCTTCTGGACGTGTACCGAAAACAAGCATAACTCTCTTCATAATCTATCTTATTTTTATACAGCACTTCATAATTATTAATAATCATTCATCTATCACAGAGCGTAGAGCATTTATATACCCATGTCCGTCTTTCAAGTCGGGTTCCATATAATTACCTTCAGCCCATTCGTTCCATGATTTCAGGAACAAGATTCTGTGTTCTGGTTCTCTGTCTTCCAAAAAAGTCAAGGCATGGCGAACATGTTCTGCAAACTTATCTGGAGAACTGCCTACATATACACCATCCGAATTGCCTACTCGAGCAGTTCTATCCCACTGAGGTAATATGGTTGGATATACATTTTCCCATTTATCCTCTGGTGCGAAATATCCCTTTACAGTCTTAGAATAGTTATAATTTGAATGTTTGTTTAACCCAAACTTATTTAATACAGCCTCTGTTAGATTCAGATATTTTCCCTTACTTAACAATTCACCTCGACGTTTTCCAAAAGAGTTTACTGCATCAAATCCCAAAGACAACGCATAATTATATAAATCCGCACTACTTTTCAAATTTGGCAATGCTCTATGTTGTTTTCCTGAAGAATCAATTGTCGCAGATAATGTTGACGGCATCATCGCTATGAAATAGAATCCTGGCAATCCGTTTTCTTTTGCCAGATTTTGCCAAACAGACATGAATGTCTTCACATCAGAGAATGTCAATATATCATAGATGACAAAAATCAACTTACCATCAACGGTCATATATCTACGATCCTTGAAAGCATCCAACAATGTATAAAAATGCTCTGTATAATCATCAACGCCTTCATAACACTGTTCCATAAGGACTGAAGTCTTCACACGTGCAGAAGATTGCTCCCATGTTTTATTTGACCATGTATGATTTGCCCAACAGATACAGAATGGAAAATCTGGCTTTCCAGATGCTACCACCTCATTAAACGGACGTTCCAATAATTGCTTGCCCTTACCAAACCAATAATGATAATAGCAAAATCCTTCTACTCCGGCTTCACGTGCTAAAGCCGCTTGTTGTTCACGAACTTCTGGCACACGCAAATCATAATAGCCCAAATCTGCAGGGACCTTTGGTTGGTAATGTCCTCTAAACAAAGGTTTAGCACGTCCCACATTTGTCCATTCCGTAAATCCCTTTCCCCACCACTCGTCATTCTCTGGGATTGGGTGAAACTGAGGTAAATATAATGCAATAACTCTTGCTTTCATAATTCAATCTGTTTAACGATTCTTGCAGGAACACCTGCTACCATCGTATTTGATGGTACATCTTTTGTTACGACGCTATTTGCTGCTACAATCACCCCATCGCCTACTGAGACTCCTGGCATAATACAAACATTATTGCCTAACCATACATTATTACCAATAGTAACAGATCCTTTAGAATACAAAGGACGGTCGATTGGAGGCAAAACGATATTGTTTTTATCGAATTGTCCATGAGCATTATCTGTTATGAGAACATTTGTTCCAGTTAACAGATTATCACCAATAGAAATCTTGTTGCATGAAGTGACATGGCAATTATCACCGAAATGACAATCTTTACCGATAGTTATACTTGGATGAAAACATTCACCAGCATATGTATCCCAAGCCGTTAGACGCATTCCCTTTCCAAATGTCGTCATTGAATCAACTGAAATATATTTCAACCCATATAGCAACGTCGACGGAAAACAAAATAAGACACGTTTACCACAATATGATAATTTGTGACTTATCAATATTGAGTAAATATGACTTATTATTTTGTTTATTATTGACATAAAACTTATTTTTTTACACTAATATTAATCTTTGGAAATTTCTTAGATTTCTGTTTTACGATATATATTCGTTTAGGATATTTCTTTATTAATCTCTCGTACAAATATAAATATAAATACAACATTAGGAAACAAGCCATCTTCAAATTTGCAGTATCAGAAAATGGGAACAGTGTCATTCCTCCTTGCATACAAATACACATAGTAAAATACAACAACAATATTTGATGTACTTTCATTTCCTTATTTTTTGTTTGTATTCCTCTAAGTACCAATAAATTAAACACAACAAATATCAAGAAGGCTACAACAGGGCCAAAATCTATGGTAAAATCACCGACAAATGTAGTGAACACATCATCATTAATCAATAGATTATGAAAATACGCACGACGATCCATAAAGTTAATAGATGCATTCGGATCGATGAGGCGTTTTATCAGATTAAATGTTCGGTCACCGTATCTTATTCCGTTGTTATCTAATCCGTAATTATTGAAATAAATGTTTCCTTGACCAATATACCAGTTTATATAATCGGTTACGGTTGACTGCTTCATTGTAGAGAAGCGACTGACTGTAATTGCAGAAATTGGTACTATAACCAAAATTGCGCCAATTATTCCAGCTATATTTACTATACGGTTTATTGATTTTGATAAGAAACGGCGAAACAAAGTATAAGCTAACAACAATGTCATTACTGTATACATTACGGGACCACGTTGCCCGAGCATAATTGGTTGTAATATAGCAACGACTATGCAGATAAGCAAGCCAAAAATAAGCCAAAGATTTTTCTTTCTCATTGTCATGAAATAAAACCACATAAAAATTGCGATTTCAGAACATGCATTAAAGAATATTGATAAAACATTTGTTGCAACTCCACCAGAATCAGAGGCCTCCTCCAATTGCTCCGAATATGCATCTTTTCCGGCATCAGTATCGGTAATCAGTTTTATGATACCATCCTGGAAATTCATCAGAACTTCAGGCAACATAACCACAGCACTTATTATCAGTGCCACTGATAGTATATAAAGGAGTTTCGTATTGAGCGGGACTAATTTATCTACAGGATGATAATGGTGATATATTGTAGGACTCAATGCTATCATTAGCATTATATACAGATATATAAACGGAAATAACGTTAATGGTTTAAAATCATAATAATCAAGAAAGAAAATTGGATTATTAAGGGTTATAATTGAAAAAAATGCATATAAAAAGTATGAACCTATGATTGTAGTACCAGCATCTACATTATGAAACTTCCAGTGATAAACGACAAAGGTCACTATCCATATTAGGAAGTAACCACATATTAGTATATTATCACTCAGTGTCGGATTCATATTATACGTTTTATTAATTTAGAAACATATTTATTGACAAGCAGTTTCTCGCTTCGATTAATTACAAGCAAATAACATAACCCGATCTGCAAAACAACTGTTGAGGAGAATACCACAATTAGTTTTAAGATTCGATCTTCTATTAATCCATGAATTCCCCAAACACACATGAAGGTTAAGGCCGTTACTATGATAGATCTTGTCAAAAATTTCAATAAATAATCCTTTACTGAAAAAACTTGATAATTCACTTTTAAAAGATATAATCTAATAAAATGCGCAATTATACATACTATAATCATTGAATATAGAACAGTTTCTGGAGGATATTCATAATAAAATAATCCACATGACACTGGAATACACAACAATAATATAGTATCAATATACAAATGATAGTTCTTTATGTTACCTGTTGCCTGCATGATAATTGTAATTGGATTTTGCATTGTAATTACTGTGACGTAGATAATCATCAATCGGGCGAACTTAATCTTCAACTCAGAAACATCGGGCAACCATATATCCAAGACTGTAGGCATCTCAAAGATTAAAGGAATACCTATTATAGTAATAAAAAGTAATAAAGTCTTATTGCAGAACGAAAACAATAAATTCAGTTTTCCATATTCTTTTATCGAATAATTCTTAATCATTGCTGGACGTATTGCCAAAACAACACTTCCACATAATTGCATAAATGCGTTATATATTTGCATTGAAATGACAAAAGCCGATTCTGAAAATCTATAAAACTGATTTAACAACAAGAGATTTCCCTGGATCATTGCAGTACCTGCAAGCGAACCATAAAAAGTCCATCCTGAAAAGGTGAGCAATTCATGATATAGTTTCTTGTTCTTCTGCCATTTATAGCGACATTCCTGATATCTAATGACTGATACTGATATGTATGAGACTACGACCAGCAACGACACGCCCCACAAACCTAATCCATAAAAAATCATATTATCAATATCAAACGCTCCAATAAGAAGTACAACTGCAAACTTCAAAAAACATTCCGCTGTTGTGATTATGGTATATATACCCATATCTTCATGTGCCATGACAGCAGCCATGAAAGGAGTTTGAATTAGAATATTGATAAAAGAAAATATTGAAAATTGAAAAACCCAGTGTGATGCAAAGACTCTATCTGGCGGTATTATCATTTTACATGAAACATACCAGAGACCTATTGTTTCGAACAATACTAAAGTCAAAAAAGCTAACGCTACATTTAGATTAATACTCTTGGAGAATATCTCGTTAAGCTTTTTATTGTCATTATTTGCTAACTCACATGAAAAAAAACGTTGTGTTGATATAGAAAGTACAGTACTTACGCAAGTTAACATGATAACTACTCCTGCAACTGCGTTAAATAATCCATAATCATCATCACCAAGAGAATTCAATAATATACGTTGCGAATATAGACTTATTACCATCAATATAAACATACGGACCAATAACAAGAAAGTATTTTTTGCTATTCGTCCAGATGGTTTAGAGACCGGCGTTCCTATATTCTCTTCACTCATATTATGCTTATGAATTTTCCTCCTCAATATTTGTTTCTTCTGGATTTGACTTTAACAATGAACTTATTGCAATTGACAAGGAAATCACAAACGCAAGAAATGTCATAACAATTACAAAGATCATACGTTTTGGCCCTTCTGGTTTAGTTGGGACTGAAGCATTTTGCAACATCGTGAATGCTGGAGTACGTTCCTGAATTTTTGCTTTAGCTGCCTGCAACTGTGTATTCAGAAGATTATAAGCATTGTATTTTGACTGCATCTCATTTTCCAAATCATCACGTTCAGAAATATAAGCTTGCAGAATTGCATCACGGTGGCTGTCACAATAAGCGGAATACTTTGCTGTTGCAATATCATATTCATGTTTAGCCTCTTGAGCTAATTTACTATAGTACTCATAGTCTTTACGCGATTTGCTTGTACGATAGTTGGTTATGAAATTTTGCAGACGAGAGCATACGGAATCCGCTAATGTTGCACATACCAATGGATCTTGGTCTGTTACGTTAATAGTAATAACATTAGTTTTCTTGTCAACAGAACATTGAATACATTTCTTTACACCTTCCACAAGCTGAAATTCAGATTCAGAAAGCATAAATGGATCAACTTCATTCTCTTTACCCTTTGCTTTCTTCATCTTTGGCTTTGAAGAGAAAAACTCTTTTATATTAACAAAAATTGGATCCCATGGGGCAAATTTCTGGTGATTTTGCAAATAATCAAGATATGTTGTTTTAACCTTTTCATCTAATGTCTCAACATGTATGTCAAACAAACCGACGACGAAATCATTAGATTCAAACAAATCTGGATACAACATCGGATAGATTGCATCAGATGATGTCATGGAACCTATATCAAAACCAAATGAAGAAGCCAAATCACTTAAAGAGCTAACAGATGTTCCGTCTTCTTCAGGAGCAAGCATCACCTTAGTTGTATAATATCTTGGTATCTGTACTATTATTATTGCAGATAATACAGCCACAATGAGTGTAGGAAATAAAAGTAATTTCCATTTCTTCAACAAATGCTTCTTTACTCGTTGCAGATCTATTATCGTTAATTGAACTATTTCCTTGTCTTTCATAAAACCTTATTTTAGAATATTAGCAACTGTAATCATCATTGTAGCAATAGATGTTGCAGATGTTCCCATACTCATAACCTCTGCTGTTGACATCTTGTCTCTCTTCTGTTTTGAAGGTACTACAATTTCACAGCCCGGCTGTATATCCTTTGATGAACGGTGATTTATTGATTCTACCGCACCATTCATATATATAGCATAAATCTTTTTCTTACTTGCCTTATTGCCATATCCACCAGCTCGCTTGATATAATAGCTTAGAGGTTTTCCCTTCTTATAATTCATTGATATTGGGTACATAACCTCACCACTAACCTTAACCGTTCCTGAATATTGAGGGACAATCAGGTGGTCACCTTCACGAAGAATTATATTATCTTCACAATCAGGATCTGCAAGCGCTTGTTCCAAGTTAATAGCCACTGGATATGTGTTACCTATATCCATTTTCATTGACAATACTGAATCTGCACGATGGAGATTAAATGTACTGTTTGCATCAAGACTGGCTTCATAAAGCGCGATTTGCTGACTGCGCAAACTTGTCTCACGCTGCAGTCTTTCATCTGGTGTCATCTGACGTTCAAGACGAGCACCTTTTGCATATGCATCGAAAGAAAGGCCTCCAGCAGCATTTACTAAATCCAATAGTCTGTAATTCTTACTTGAAGCGGCATAACTGCCAGCAAAGTTGACAGAGCCTGAAATATATACATTCTTTGGTGGCACATACGAAGGGCTCTGACGTACCACGACCATATCAAACGGCTTAAGCTTAAAACCAGATTCACCATCAACGACAAAACCGTCTTTTAATGCAAATGAGAAAGTTTCTGTTATATCGTTTGAAGTTTCAGTTGCTGCAGGATCGAATATTCTGCGGAACACATCCACTTTTGATGTTGAAGCAGAATTAGTAAGTCCTCCTGCTTGTAAAACAATATCCTCCAATGAAGTATTATCAGCATACTGATATGTTCCTGGATATAAAACCTCACCTTCAATAGTTATTGTCTGCTCTGTGAGATAATCCTTACGGCTTGCAATAAACAAAACATCATTTTTCTTTAATGGTATATCTGGAACTGTACCCTGAAGTATATCTTTTACATTAACTGGAATAACTTCAAGGCTCTTATCTTCACGTTCACGATGCATTACAGCACGATTTACAAAAGCATCTTCGCTTAAGCCCTCAGCTGCAAGAATCAAATCGCGGACAGAACTTATATTACCTCCTATTTGGAACATTCCAGGATGCATAACTGCCCCACGAACTTCAACCATATTTGAATATCTTGCTACAACTGAATCAACATAAACTGAGTCACCATCATTCAGGTTGAAGCTGTTCATATCAAACTCACCTATAGTATGAATTGAATATTCTGCTCCGTTTTTACGAATCAATCTTACATTCTTTCTATAAGCATCGCCAGCGAATCCACCAGCATAACTGAGGAGAGTAGAAACACTTTCTGTTGATTTCATTTCATAGAACATAGGACGTTTCACACGACCTTTAATTCTGACAAGGCAATCGTATGCTCCAACAACAATAATATCATTATCCTGAAGTCTGACATCACCCGATGCATTACCATTCAATATATAATCATATACGTCAATAGATGCAATCTGACGACCTGAACGATAAACCTTGATATCACGTAATGTTCCTATATCATTGATACCACCTGCAGCATATAAAGCATTAAAGGCTGTTGATAATGAATTCATTGTATAAGTTCCTGGTACTTTAACTTCCCCCATTACCTGAACTTGAATTGAACGAGTATCACCTACACTCAAGCTGATGTTACAACCTGAATAGAAACGGCCAAGGCGTGATTTTAAAACACCTGTGGCTTGTGAAACTGTGAGACCGCCGAGTTTTATTGGACCAACTCCTTGTATTGTAACAGTTCCATCTGGAGAAATTGTTCCTTCAAATGTTTCTTGAGATGCTCCCCATATATCTATAATAACCACATCGCCAGCTCCCAATCTATAATTAGCAGGAGTTGCGATATTCATAGCTGGTTGGAAAGTCAATTCCTTGTTATTAAACAGGTTACGTCCGAATACTTGTGATTCATCATCTAATTTATTGCGATAATACAATATTGAATCCACATCCAAGAACTCGATTTCATTGTTCATCATCTCTAGTCGTTCCTCACGCGTATAACCTTCTTGGCCTGTGTATCCTCGAGCTTTACTGCGAACCATGTAATTGTTTTTCTGCTGGTACTTTTCACCTTCCAATTGTTTATTAGTACGCAAACGGTTATTATCAACACCTGATTTTGAACTTGTTACATCAACTGCTCCAAGTTGTTTCTTTTGCGCCTCATATTTCTTTCTTATCTTTTGTAGTTGCTGCACACTGACGCCACGTTGTAACAATTTCTGAACAATAGAAGCCTGATCTTCTCCTTTTTCATTTTGTTCTTGAACAAACTGTATAACTTGGTCATCACTCATTGACTGTGCTTTCACATAAGAAAGCTGACATGCGGAAAAAAGTATAATTGATAACGCAATAAATTTCTTAAACATAACAATTTAATATAATTAGAATCTAAATCAGATAATTGTTTTAAATTTTGAGCAAATTGAAACAATATCCAAATTATCAGAGTTATTTTCCACCTTGGCTTAGTTTATCAGACTCTACAACACAATGTGTAAAAGTTGATAATACTATTTTAACATCCAACATAAAACTTTTATTTCGTGAATAATCTAAATCCATATCTAATCGGCGAATCATTTTATCAATAGTATCTGTATATCCATTATACACTGTTGCCATTGAAGTCACACCTGGACGATCTTTGAATAAAAGTGAGTAATCAGGACGAACTTTCATGATTTTATCAATAAAGAAACGTCTTTCTGGTCGATAACCGACATAATCCATATCACCGACAAAAACATTCCACAATTGAGGGAGTTCATCCAAATGATGAGCGCGGAGGAATTTTCCGACTTTTGTCAATCGGTCATCATTTTTTTGAGCCAATTGAGGACCTGCACTTTCCGCAGACACTTTCATGGTACGAAATTTATGAATATAAAATGGTTTGCCTCCCTTCCCTATTCGTTCTTGATTAAAGAAGATTGGTCCTTCCCCTTCAATTTTCAATATAATTGAGATAATTATAAAAAGGGGAGATGTAAGTAGTAAGCCCAGTGACGAAGTAACTACATGAAATGCACGTTTAACAAAACATTTCAATAAATCTAAACCATCTATATAAGAAGTACACATCACGTCGTCGATTTGAACTGGTGGCATTTGTTTAATACGAAGCATAAAATTTTCAGCATTTTTAGGTTATTATATATACAATAACGAAGATTTTTAATTATTATTGCGAATGGTAACATTTTTTTCATTTCAACAATGAATTTCTCGTACCAAATCTTGTTATTTTACACATATTAATTGTCTTATTGTAAAAATTCATGCAAATTTACAAAAAAAACACTAAGTGTGCAAATTAAAGATTAGCTTTTTCACATTATTATCATGACAATAAGGCAAACAAGACCAATAGACACCATACACAAAAGATATGAAGACTACATGTTCCAGATTTTCCAAGACCAATCGGCTTGAATCTGAAGCATTTCCAGTCCATTCTTTATTACACAGCCATGTTCTTTACCTTTCTTTAGGAACAATGTTTCTGAAGGATTATAAATCAAATCATACAACAAATGTTCTGAAGTCAGAGTATCATAAGGGATATCCGGACATTCATCTACATTTGGACTCGTTCCCAATGGTGTAGTATTCACTATTACAGTGTGTTCTGCCATCACTTCTGAAGTCAGGTCGTCGTAAGATATACAATTATCACTTTTACGGCGAGAGACCTTCTGGCATGATATGCCAAGTTTTCTTAGGCCATATTCTACCGCCTGTGATGCCCCACCCGTACCAAGAATCAATGCCTTCTTATGTTTTTCCTGAAGCAGTGGCTTTATAGATTGCGTAAAACCAAGATAATCAGTATTATATCCTATAAGTTTTATCGGTAATCCATTTTTATCATTACACTTATTATCATCATGCAAAATTTTCACGACATTTACCGCCCCTATTTCACGTGCATCGTCGTTTAGCTCTGTCAAGTATGGAATAATTTCACGTTTATATGGAATTGTCACATTCATGCCTCGCAAGTTTGGATGATTACGAAAAACATCGAGCACATCCCCAATCTGAGGTATCTCAAAATTAACATACTTTGCATCGATATTCTCACGTGAGAATTTATCGTTAAAATAACTATGCGAGAATGAATGTTGTAAAGTTAAACCTAATAATCCGTATAATTCCATAACTTATCTTTTTGCTGTGTACATACAGCACATTCCAAAATTCAAATATTTATACTTGACATCACTAAAACCAGCCGCACGAAATAGTTCTGCCATATCTTCCCCTTGTGGTACTTCTGACATTGTTTCTGGCAAATATTGGAAAGCAAGCTTGTCCTTTGCGATTTTTGCCCCCAAACAAGGCATTATAATCTTTTTATACACATAAAACACTTGACGCATAGGAAACTTACGTGGAGCACACAAATCTATAACGACTATATCGCCGTTAGGTTGCAACACGCGCCTCATCTCGCTCAAGCACTGTGGGATATTCTCAAAATTGCGCAATGCAAAAGCAGATATTACTGCCTCAAATGATTTATCAGAAAATGTCATTGAGGAGCAATCTTCTTTTACAAAACGAACAATCTGAGACAGATTTAATGCTTTGGCCTTTTCTTCTCCTATTTTCATCATCTTATCTGAGATATCAACGCCCACAACCTCGTCTGAGCCTAATTCTATCGCAGCAAGCAAAGCCAAATCGCCAGTACCTGTTGCCACATCAAGAACTCGCATAGGCCATGAGCCAATATCCTTCAGATAATTAACAACGCAGTTTCTCCATTTCCTATCAATTCCCAAGGACATCGTATGATTCAACGAATCATAAGTGGAGGCAATGTTATCAAACATCGCCTCTACTTGTTTACGTTTGCTCTCATTTGAATGGTATGGAGTTACATCATTTATCATGAGAATAGATACACTATCAAATAGATTGAAGATAGTTCAAAACGTTCTTTTCTATGCGTTTTGCTATATCTTCATCTGCAGTTCCACTTTTATCGAATTTATCACCTGTGATATGCTCATACAATTCAACATATCTGTCAGTAATAGAATTTACAAATTCATCTGTCAATTCTGGCATTACCTGACCTGGTTGATTCATAAAGTTATGATCTATAAGCCATTGACGCACAAATTCTTTTGAAAGTTGACGTTGTGGTTCACCAGCCTTGAACTTTTCTTCATAACCCTCTGCATAGAAATAGCGTGAAGAGTCTGGAGTATGAATTTCATCGATAAGATATACCTTACCATCTCTCTTACCAAATTCATACTTTGTATCAACAAGAATCAAACCTTTTTCGGCTGCAATTTTTGTTCCTAACTCAAACAAAGCATATGTGTATTTCTCCATCTGCTCATAATCTTCCTTACTTACAAGACCTTGAGCGATGATTTCTTCTTTTGAGATATTCTCGTCATGACCTTCGTCTGCCTTTGTTGTTGGAGTTATGATTGGAGTTGGGAATTTCTGATTTTCTTTCATACCGTCTGGTAATTGTACACCACAAAGTGAACGTGCGCCAGCTTTATATTCGCGCCATGCACTACCAGTAAGATATCCGCGTATGATCATTTCCACTCTGAATCCTTCACATTTCAAGCCTACCGTTACCATAGGATCTGGACATGCTAATTTCCAGTTTGGAACAACTGCAGCTGATGCATCTAAGAATTTTGCTGCAATTTGATTCAAAACCTGACCTTTAAATGGGATGCCTTTAGGAAGAACCACATCAAAAGCACTGATTCTGTCTGTTGCAACCATTACCATCAAATCGTCGTTGATATTATACACATCTCTAACTTTTCCATGATACACGCTTTTCTGCCCAGGAAAATTAAACTCTGTTTTTGTTAAAGCATTCATTGTTTTATGTTTTTATTACTATTTGTAGATTTCTTCTTTATTCTCTGGTGCATCAAGAGATTCCTGATAATGAACAATCTTGCGCAACTTTAAGTTCTCTTCATATTCATTATAGGCATTCACAATCTTTGTCACAAGTTTGTGGCGAACGATATCCTTATCGGTCATTTCCACGAAACCTATCCCTGACACATTTTTTAGTATCTCTAACGCATCCAATAAACCAGAACGTGTAGAACGAGGTAAGTCAATCTGGGTAGAATCACCTGTGATTATCATCTTGGTATTATGCCCCATACGAGTAAGGAACATCTTTATCTGCTGGGTTGTTGTATTCTGCGCTTCGTCAAGAATCACAACAGCATCATTCAATGTGCGTCCACGCATAAATGCAAGTGGTGCAATCTGAATTGTCTGATTCTCCATATACTCTTGAAGTTTCTGAGCAGGAATCATATCTTGTAGAGAATCATACAAAGGCTGCAAATATGGATCTATCTTTTCTTTCATATCTCCAGGCAAGAAACCAAGTTTCTCACCAGCCTCTACAGCAGGTCTTGATAATATGATTTTTCGAACCTCCTTATTCTTCAATGCCCTTACGGCTAACGCAATACTAATATATGTTTTACCCGAACCGGCAGGTCCGATAGCAAACAACATATCATTTTTCTTGTATTCATCAACTAATCGGCGTTGATTTTCACTTCTTGGAGTTATCGGTTTACCCAAAATACTATAACATATTGCATTGTCATTAGTATTTACATTCTTTGTATTTAAAGCCTGACCTTTTACTACCTGAAGGATTACTTCATCTGTCAAAGAATTGTATTGAATACAATATGAGCGCAGACGATCGAGATTCTCCTCAAACGAGCACATCTCTTCTTCATCGCCAAGTACTTTCATAACGTTGTTTCTCGCAACTATACGCAACTTGGGATACAGAGACTTAATCATTTGAAGATTAGAATTATTCACACCATAAAAAGTGACTAAATCGACGTCATCAAGTACAAAATGTTTCTCTATCATCTACATATATTTCATTTGGTTGTGCAAAGATAATAATTATTTACTATTTAATAGTTTACTATTATCATTTATTTTGCAAAACGAAATAATTAATTCATCTTTCACATCGGATTGCTCCATTTTGTAATCATATATACACAGAAAAAGCTACCTCTTTACTTCACGTAGAGAGGTAGCCACAACACAAACACAAAATAAAACACGACAAAACTACTATTATTCAAGTAACATGCCAATATACATAAAATAGTATATAAAAATTGACATGTATCGTCTTCTCATATTCACATACAATCAAACGATGGTCTACTTGACAATTTATGTAGTACTTATTTTACCAAATGTTTTTGCCAATTCCATGCTGATAGAAGTACTTCATCCAATGGTGTATTAGCACTCCAGCCCAACACTTTATTAGCTTTATCTACATTTCCCCAAATGGCTTCGATGTCACCTGCGCGACGTTCACCTATCTTGTAGTTCAACTTCACACCTGTCGCACGTTCAAAAGAATTAATCAATTCAAGAACACTGACACCATGTCCTGTACCGATATTGAATATCTCTACTGGTTCTTCTGCCTTACCATCAAGAATGCGCGCCATTGCACACACATGAGCCTTTGCCAAATCGACCACATAGATATAATCACGGATACAACTACCATCTGGTGTATTATAATTATCGCCAAATACTGTCAAACATTCGCGTATTCCAGCCGCTGTTTGAGTAAGATATGGTATTAAGTTTGCAGGTACGCCGTTTGGCAATTCACCTATATAAGCCGTTGGGTGACTACCTATCGGATTAAAGTATCTCAAGATGATACTCTTTATCGGTGCGCCACTATTGACGTAATCCTGAATTATTTCTTCATTCACTTGCTTGGTATTACCATATGGACTTTCAGCCTTCTTGATAGGAGCTGATTCTGTCACAGGAAGATTTTCCGCGTCAGGTTGCCCATATACAGTGCATGAAGAAGAAAAAATAATTCCTTTAACACCATATTTTGGCATAAGTTCCAACAAGTTAATGAGCGAATTGAGATTGTTACGGTAATACATCAGTGGTTTTTCTACTGACTCACCCACCGCCTTACTTGCTGCGAAATGGATGATACCTTTAATCCCATTATATTTTTCGAACACTGCTTCGAGAGCTTTCATGTCACAACAATCAACTTTCTCAAAAGCAGGACGTATTCCTGTTATTTTCTCTATTCCATCAAGCACGTCTGCATTGGAATTTGAGAGATTATCCACTATCACTACGTTATAACCAGCTTGCTGGAGTTCAACTGTTGTATGCGACCCAATAAATCCTGTTCCGCCAGTTACCAATACCGTATCTTTCATCTTATAATCGTGTTTATATACTGTTTTTTTAAACAATTTGTGTGTCTGTTTGAATGCAAATATATATATATTTTTTGTTTAAACAAAATATTTTACAAAAAAGTTAAAAAATTATTCATTTTTATTTTACATCACTTACGGCCCACACGTATTTCTGAGCCCGCAGGTTGGTTGGTTTGCCCATTATTAGAGCTTGCGTTACTACTACCCGTACGAGAAGGTACCACATCCTGAGAATCAACACGATAGCGCGAGCTATTTGCGGTTCTATCCGATGCAGAGGAAGAAGGAGTTGACACATTTGCACCTACATCGCCACGTCGGCGCGGAATCACCTTATTTTGGTTTGTTCCTCCTACATCATTTCTGCGTCTTTCCACAATTCTGTTGTTAATTCCTGGAGAATATCTGTTTCCGCTATCATCGCGATATCTTCTGTCTTGAGTGCGATAATTAGCATTTTTATTGTTGTAATTATTGTATATATTTGTTTCCCCACGTTTACGAATGTTCATACCAAAGTCATTACGACGATGTACTGAAATGTTGGCACCGCCTCGTATTGGAGAATAAGAATATCTATTCATATGATTATAACGATATGTGTAGTATCCATTAGAATAGTATCTACGACTATGAAGTCCCGCATATGTATTATATGCCAATGGCTTGTCGAAATAATAGAATGACACATTATTATAAATTATATAAATACGAAAATCCCATGATCCGCCTTTTGTATATACTGGACGATAGAAATACTCAGTCCTTATAAATTTATCATATTGTACATAATCCAACACATACGCCAAATCCTCATTACGATAATCCAAATAACGATAATATGAATCTATTGCGTCCTCATAGCCATAGACCACATCATCCATAAGACCTTCTATTGCATAAATAAAGTCATAGTTTATCTCATAACAGTCATCATATTGGTCTGATGATAAATCTAATTCATAAGCCATACGGTCTGTTAAGAAGCGTGCATGTGTACGCATCTTTGATAATGACATTGCCGACATTCCCAATGTCAGCACAGATAAAACCACACTTAAAAGTATTCTTTTCATAATATTACGTTTTTATGTTTACCTTGCAAATATAATGATTATCTGATACATAACAAATTTTGTCTGATTTTTTCTCCAACTTTTCCAAAAACACACAATCCAAGCTGATTAAACGACAAAAGATGCGTAGTCTGCAATAACAATGAGACTACGCATCTTTATCAATAAAGAGTAATCGGTTTTAGTTTTTATCTTGAAATAACTGTTTGTTATACCACTGTTCCGAATATGAGTTTTGTACCGTCCGCATCTATCTCGATTGGTTTTGATTTATCAATCTTCTCAGCAAGAATCAGTTTTGACAACTCATTTAACAGATATTGCTGGATAGCACGTTTTACCGGACGAGCTCCAAAAGCAGGATCATATCCAACTTGAGACAAGAAGTCAAAGGCTTTTTGTGTCAGATAAATAGATATTCCTGAATCTGCAAGCATACGTTTAACACCTTCTACTTGCAATTCCACAATCTTCTGGATTTCTGATTGTGCAAGTGGTTTAAATGTGATAATCTCATCAATTCGGTTCAG
>JAGABW010000102.1 GCA_017614465.1 Bacteroidaceae bacterium
ACTTGTATTAGCTGATGTATTAAAACATTCACGACCAAAGTTTTGTACATTTGACATTGAGCCGAAATCGTTATTCCATGTATTGCGGGCAAAATATTCATTTACTGAAATAACACTCTCTGGCATTGTAAAACCTGTAAGAGAGAAACATCCATCAAGATAATAGGCTCCGAAAGTATTTATACTTGTACTATTGATGGTCAAAGTCTTCAACTCACGGCAATTACTGAATACATAAGCTGCAGTTGTTCCGTTTGAACAATATGAACTTGGTAATGTTACTTCTTCAAGACATGAAGAATAGAACGCATAATTCTTTATCTCGTCAACTCCTTCTGGTATGTCAATGCTTTGAATGAAAGAACTGCGGAACGAGCTTGAACCGATTGTCTTAAGGTTGGCAGGCAGCACCACCTTATTTAGGTATTGCCAGCTGGTTCCACTACGATAGAATTGATTATCTGGAATTTCTGTATTTGTGATACCAGAAAGGTCTATCTCCCATAAAGTTGAGCTCATATTAGTCAACGTTGTCCAGTCGGAGCTATTCAAAGTACCTGTCACTTTAAGACAACGAACGTCTGCAAGTACATTTGTTTCACTATCGAATAGAATTTCTTGTCCCAAGCTACCTGGCTCTGTTACTTCAGCAAGTACCTCGTGATTAGTTTTCATCAAACCTTGAATCTTGACACGCGCCTGATTCTTACCATTGTAGGTTGTTGTCTGAGTGGTCACAAATTTAATAGTGTGTTCACCAGCCTCCAAATCGATAAAATAATTAGGTGCCCAATGATAAAGCAGATTACTATTGACATGTTTCTAAAGTACGTCGTCAACATAAATATCCATTACGATATAGTCCTGATGAGTCATATCAGTTGATTGATTCTGATATAACTGCACATAAAGAGTAGATTTCACTGTAGGATTAGCTGTAACATAAAGAGTCGTAGCATCATCAGTGTTCAAGTAAGGTGTCCAAAATTCCTTGGATGAGTTATAGGTCCATGCCTTGTTGTCATCATTATAAACAGTCAAAGGCTCAGACCAATCCTGAAATGTCACATTCTCAATAGGTGTTGTCTGTGCCATAACATAAGATGAGGCAAAGAAACACAATGCTAAAAATAAGTTAAATTTTCTCATAGTCAGTTGTGGTTTAAATTAGTAATTATATAAGATAAAAAAACGAACATCTGTACTTAAACAGAATAAGAATAAGACAAAAGCGGTCCAGAAATAATCTTAACATATAAGATTTATTCCGGACCGTTCTACATTCGAAAAGATTATTTCTTTCGTAAAGGTATGTACCAATTACCTGACTTCAGGTTATTCGCACTTGGATTAGTCGATTCCTTACCTTTGCGCTTTGCGACTTGTTCTGCAATAAAGTCAGGATTGCCTGTATATAAAGCATATCGCATAAGGTCATAGAAACGATGTCCTTCAAACATGCCCTCAAGTGCTTCTTCTTCAAGAATCTTCTGAGCGACGAAATCTGGATAATAAGTGCGTTGTTCAAGATACGCCTTATCATATTCATCTGACACTTCAGCTACAAGGTCTGAAAGATTACTCAAGTATTCAGCCTCTTTGATTTCATAGTTTACAGAGTCTTCATGAGATGAGAATATTGTCAGACGATTCTTAATCTTCCATGATTCAAATTCAGCATTATAAGTTATGTATTCATCATGTTTCACATTATAATCAGCCCACACTTCATCGGTTACAGGCAAAGTATAGTACTCATTATATGAAGCATCACCCGAACCTATTGAGTGGATTCCTATCTGAAGAGTAGAAGATATGAGATTAGTTGCAGCTGATCCATACTTCATTGGTTGGAAGTATTCTTTTGGCCATTCAACAAAACTATTTGTAGTACCTATTGAATATCCACGAGTCTTGATTTCCTTTAATCCTTCATATTCATACTCAGAAATGATAGATCTGTCAGACATGATTTCCTCAGACAATCCATATTTCAAAACCGCAAAGGCAGTTTCAGGGAAGCCTGCACGATTGAGTGCTTCTGCCATGTGCAAATACAAGATATTGTATCTGAATAATGGGATAAAGCTCAAACGTTTATCTGAACTAATTCCTTCTCCTTGAGAATACTTATAAATATTCTGAAGAACTGAATTATAATTATGGTATCTGTCGTTGAGATTAGTTAAATAATATACAGAAGACAAACGCAAGTCTCCTTTATAAAGAGGAGAAGTATACTGAGCCACATCATCTGATTTATATGATACTGATGGTTTTGATGAGTTCTTAACAGAAATACATTGACAATACTGTTGGTCTTGTGAAACCTCCTTGATATATTCAGAAGGATTAACTAATGCATAGTAATCGTTCTTATATGAAGAACAGAAAACAGCACGAAGATCACTACATGTACCATAAAACTCTATTGTATCCAAAGGAATGACCGAAACAATACCATAGCTTTTTGGCGATGTGAAATTTGACACATAAGCGTTAGACAATGATTGATTATTAAGATCTGCCCATTCTGATGTATATGAAGCTGTGGTTGCATGTTCTTCGTTTGTAAAGGTAAGGAAATCATGATACAATCGAGCTGCATTTATGAAATCGTCTTTACTTTGAGTAACACTTCCGCGCCATAAGTATAATTCAGCTAACATTACTCTTGCTGGGATTGGTTGATATTGTACTCCCTCAACATTATATCTTGGGCATAGAGCATCGTTCTTATCCATATACTGATATGAATCAAGATCTTTAATAAAGAAATCACATATCTCTTCCATGGACTTACGATTCTCTGTAGATTTGATAATCTTATCAGCTTCGTCTGATGATGTAATAGGATCTGTATAGAATGGTATCTCACCATATATCTTAGCTAACTCAAGATATGTCCAAGCTCGGCATGTCTTGACAGCCATGATTTCTTTCTCATAATATCCTGTACCATGAGTCATCAGTAAGCTATCGACATATTTCAGATAGGTATTACAGTTATTTATTACATCATAATAATCGCGTGGATTATTATATTCATTATCTAAACTTACAGAGTTTTGAGATAATTCCTGAATTGACAAAGGTGTCTTTTCGTTGATATCAACTAAATCTGCGCGTACTTCTCCCAAAAGTATGGTTCGAGTTGCCAACTTCTGCATACGCTTAAATATTCCCATCATCTGATACAATGTATCCTTAGGAGCAAGATCTGTTGTTACCATACCATTATCAGGAGTAAACATATCTTCACAACTGGTAGTTGACAGCCCTATTGCTGCTAACAGACCTACAACGAATATATATATTGATTTTTTCATATAATAATCTCCTTTCTTACAAGTTAATCTTTAAACCAAGCATAAAACTACGACCTGATGTAAGATAACCAGCATCAATGCCTTGGCAAAGAACACCATTACCACAAGAAACTTCAGGATCGCTTCCTAAATACTTTGAGATTGTAAATAAGTTATTAGCAGAAGCCCATACAGACAATCCCTTAATATACTCATTCTTTATATTAAATTTATAATTTACAGTCAAATTCTTAAGTTTGAAATAACTACCATCTTCAATCCATCTGTCTGAGAAACGGCTGTTACCAAGAGGGTCTGAATAAACAACCTTCATAATATCTGTTTCCTGACCTTCTACAACCCAATGTCTTTCAACAGCTGTTGTCTGATTGTAGAAATGTGAACCTCTTTCAAGGATACTACGTTGATAGTTATAAATATCATTGCCAAGACAATAGTTGAAACCTGCATTAATTGACAAGTGTTTTCCTATATAGAAATTAGCAAAGATATTTCCATAAATATCTGGATTTGGATTACCTATAACAACTCGGTCATTCTCATCAATACAATTATCCACCTCTGGATTTGTATTTATGAATTTTATATCACCAGCACCGAAGTAATGCTTTGTACCAACATTGTCCACAACATACAGATTTGCCTCATTTGCCTCAGCAGTTGTAGAGAATACTCCATCGGTTTTGTATCCATAGAACAATCCTACCGGACTTCCTACGCGTGAAATTATCTGACCGCCATACAAATCAGTAATATTTTCATTTACATCACCTGACAATGATGATAACTTATTCTTATAATGACCTAAACTTGCTCCGAGTTCCATTTTAAACTTATCCATGTTGACAAGTTTTGAAACCACTGACACATCGAAACCATTATTCTTGAGAGCACCTTCATTTGTGCAATAATCTTCAAGACCGGCAACATATGCAAGTTTACTATATGTAATAAGGTTTGATGTCTTAGATGTGAAATAGTTGAAACGTACATTCAAACGGTTATCGAAGAAGTTACCTTCAAGACCGACGTTGAATCTGTTTGTTGTTTCCCATGAAAGACTTGGATTACCAATATTGGTTATACCGATACTTGTAACCTTGTCATTAATAAGATTTGCACATGACATATATGTAAGTGCTGCAGAGTTGTCAATTGCATCATTTCCTACAGATTCAAAACCTGCATTCACCTTCAACATGTTGACAAAACTATTTGAATGGAACCAGTCTTCATTGCTGAGCACCCATGAACTTTGTAATGAAGGGAAGAATCCCCAACGAACACCAAAGAGTCCAATTCCCTTATTGCTGTTCTTTCCGAAACGGCTTGAAGTCTCCAATGAGAATTGACCTGTAAGATAATACTTCTCTTTATAATTATAATCTACGTTAGCATAATATGACAATGATTTCCAATCCTGATCATCACCTACCGCAGTCTTGAAGTTGTTATCAGATGTAGGAGTCTTATCTGAACCGGTATTGTAACCCCTTACATCAGCAAGAGTGAATGAATCTGAGATAAAACGTGCACCTCCGAAGATATCAAGGCGATGGCTGCCAAGTGGAATAGCCCAATCAAAACGAGTATCACTGAAGATTGAATTCATCTGAGAATCCATAACTCTTCTTGAGTTATTTACCAATCCCATACCTTCAACCTGATAATCTGGCATACCCTTGATTGGAGTATAGTATTTCTCATTCATACTTTGCATTGTATATGAGAAATGTTCCTGCAATGAAAGATTCTTGTTAATCTGCCATTTTGGAGTTATTGCCACATTGATTGTCATATTCTGGAAATTGTTCTTGTTAATCGCATCTCCGTTTGTTAAGATACCAAGTGGGTTAGCAAGAGCGCCTTCATTTCCAAGAATTTCCTTAAGATATGTGTCGGCATCTGACACGAAATCAGAACGTTCACCATTAGTTGCAAAATCATATGGGCTGAGGAATGGTGCTTTCAAGAGAGCGAGCATACTTGGAGATGAAACTGGAGCACTTGAGAAATCACTGATCAAACCATCATCTCGAAGATTACGAGAAACAAATGAATATGATGCATCAAAACGTGCTGATAAGTTCTTTATAAGATTAATATCTGTATTGAAACGGATATTAAAACGGTCCATGTCGTTCTTCTTGAGAGTTGACTGGCTGTCTGTATATCCCACAGATACATTATAACTTGCAACGTCATCACCACCACTTACGTGTATGCCATAGTTTTGAGTCCATGCCTCATTATAAACCACATCGGTCCAATCTGTATTATTGTGATACATATTGTAATAATAATAATTTGGATCTGAGTTTAAGAATTTAAACTGAAGCAACTTTGTTGAAGTTGAATTCAACAACTGAGACACATACATGCGGTATTCATTAGCATCCATCATATCAGGCAGATTTGGAGTTGTTTCAAAACCTGCACTAATATTGACATCGATGCTTGTTGCCATACTCTTATTTCTCTTAGTATTAATCACGATTACACCATTTGCTGCTTTTGCACCATAAATAGCTGTTCCGTTCTTCAATACCTTTACATCTTCAATGTCATCGATATTAATTGCTGACAGCAGATTATTGAAATATCCGGTATGAGCCATATTCTGATCATATTGCATATCATAAATAACTCCGTCCAATACAATCAATGGCTGCGCATTCAGGTTTAATGAGTTGTATCCATTGATAAACATTGAATTACCGATACCAGGAATTGCACTGCGTTGGATTGTACGGACATCAGCACCTAATCGATTATGTATTTCATTGTCAATACTAATAGCTGTAGATGTACCAAAATCCTGAGCGTCAGATGTATTTACAGCTGTTGTTTTGCTTTTATAATTATTAATGAAATTATCAGCAAAAAGTTTTACTGTAATACCTGTTTTGCGACCATTAATGGCTACACGATTCAAGTTATATCCATCAAGATTAACTGCCAATGAAGTAACAAATTCCGGCACATTAATTGTAAAAGTACCATCTTCGTCTGACATCGCAGTGTAATTGTCATTATTATATGACTTAATCTGAGCACCGGCCAACGGAGCACCAGTCGATGCATCGACAACCTTACCTGAGATAGCGATGGTTGGATATGATTGTTTTGGTTTATCTTGTTTTACAACAGTAACATTTTCAGCTTGCTCACCATCATCTGTTACATCTTGTGCAAATGCACTAATACTAAATGCAGAGATAAAAGCCAATGTGTATGTAAATTTATATACTGTTTTCATAAGGCATCATTTATCTTTGTTTTACTGTTAATATTTGATCTGATTCCGTTTCTTCCTCAACACGTGGCACAAGAATTATCTTATTCAAGTATAAATTACGTGAATACAGATAATTGTTAAATTCCTTTGTTGTAACATCTACTTGTATTTGCAGTACAGCACCTGTTGGCAATAGCTGACTTTGTTCATTTGAATCATAATATGCATGATTGAAAGTATATGAACCTAAATACAAGGTATCAACAACGTTTGTTACACGTGTCTCAAACTTATCACCCGTTGCAGGTTTCAACGCATAACTCTTACTGCTTGAAGGATATTTACCAGCATCGTCGCGTTCGTAAACCAAAGCACGGAATCTTGTTGTCTGAATAGGTATTCTCCAATTTATCTTACTGATATCACCTTTACCATCATCGTATGCCAAACTATCTGCCATAGCTGTTTCATAAGCGCTTTCATAACTAGGATAAGATAATAACCAGTTTGGTGAATAAACCATATAAATATCATATGTAGCAGACAAATTGTTTGTTATGTTTATACCCACATGTGGACTTACAGAAGGCTTAGATGGAGCAATAGTCACAATTGGATGTTCTGTATAAGTATTGTTCTCGTTCTGAATAAGCAAAACGAAACGTTCATAATCAGTTATAATATTCTTAGTGAATGTTGTTTCAGAACTTAAATTACTAAGATTATAACAGAGATATTCTTTCTTCTTAAAGAACTGATCAGTTACTGATAATGGATACTTATCATACATGTACACAGTACCATTACTACAATTGAATTTCTCGTTATATCCAGTGAATAAACCGCCTTCACTAAACGGATTATAATAAACATGATTCTGCCAATCAGATAAATGTCTGTATGTTGTTGACACTACTGAGTCTTGTGGATACTTATTTACATTCATATTGTAGAACATGTCAGACATCGCAAATGAAGTTGCAAAATATTTCTGTAATGAATCACATAAGTTTGTATTGTTCTTTGAATCAATATAAGGGTTGTAATTCAAGAAGGATTTTGCTTCATTATAACGTTCCTGGAATGCTGATACAGAAGGAATGATTGCTGTATAGTTTGAGTCTTCATCGTATATCATTGCATCAAGACCAACCAAAATGGAGTTGTTTCGGATCATAACAGAATCCACATATATTGGATTGCCATTCTCATCGTAATCACGAGAGATACTATGCGCTACATCCAATGAATCTTGATTATACTTACTCAAGAATGTATATAATGAGATCAGTTCTTCTTCCTGCTCATTTGCCTCTGGATGTTCTGCAAGCCATTTATTATGCTCAATTTCTATTTTCTCATATATATTTGGCTGGAATGGCAAACTATTATCCAATGTATATATAATACCATTACGACATTTGATATTGTCTGATATAATAGATGCATCACCTATATGAGCATCTGGAGTCATTGAAAACATCTTTGCATTACACATACGGATACTCTTGGCTGCTGCATCTGGAGAATATGAAACATCCATAAGAGTAATATGATTCTTGATAAAAGATTTTATAACCTCACCTTTACGGCCATCATTAATCATATCTAAATACATTTCTTTATCAAATGTACCATTTACAGGAGCCATCAGTGTAAAGAATTGTCCGGTTTTAATCTCTAATTCGCGGTCAAAACCTGTCTCTTTAACAAGTTGAGCGAAATCACTTAATTCTTCGTGACTCTTCAGATAATCAAGCAAAGAGCCATCGTAAGACAAGCCTTTATTACCATTATGATAATGTTCATCCCATGTATCCGAACATGATATTATTGATAAAACGGTGAACAAAACCAATGTTATATTTAATATTTTTCTCATAATTTGTTCTATTTTTAGGATTTTCCTTTCCCTTCCAAAAAAGAAGGGAAGGAAAAAACAATTCTACCATCTGTTTTCTGGATAATACTCATTATTATAAACAGTTGCAGGACAAAGTTCAAGAGCATCAAAGTTCATTGTGTTCTTGCTTGATTCGAGCTTCTGTTGACATCTCAAGAAATAATCAGATTTTCCATCTGAATGGAAACGTGTAATGATCTTACGAAGAGTTCCACTTATGTCGCGGAAATATGTGTAAGGACCACCACCTGATTCAGGACCTGAGCCATAACCGCCCATACCTTTCATCCATCCATTATTACGGAATTGCTTGTCAAATGCTGCGATTGCATCTTCATCACCGAGATTTGCGTCATTAACCCATCCGATCTTAGGGTCTTCACCACCTGGTCGCATATCCAATGGAATACCACAAGGCTTCAAATCACCCACTACCTTTCCGTTAACAACCTCACCTGGGCCAAAATAGAACTGAATGATACCTCTGTTTTCAAATCCGAAACAAGAGAAAATACGAACTTCCCACATTCCTTCTGGTACTGGAGGCATCTTAATGGTTATATCAAACTGACCGATAATAGTCAACTCGTCACCTTCAAATGATGCAAAATGTAACACACGGTTACGAACATGCAAGTGAGTGATATTATCTGAATAATAGAAGTTCTTTGCAAATCCTGCCTTAAAGCCAAGACAAGTATTTGTGTTAGATGCGGCATTCTTTGTCTGACCACCTAAACCGAACTTTCCATGTTCAATATTAGAGCGAGTATAATGTCCACGAGCACCACTTGTTAAGAAGTCTGGAGACAATGTTGAACCATCCATACGAAGACGTTCACCTCCGATAACATTATCTTGAGTATTCTTATCATATGCCAATACTTCATCAATATAATAATATATACCATTCAATGACATATTATCAGGCATCTCATGAGGAGGAGTAACCTTCACACCACGAATAAGTACACCGCGCTCGTCTGGACGACACTTAATACCACGGTTATTAATATACAAACCACGTGAGCCACCTGCTGGATATGAGAACTTCATAAGTGAATGTGGCATCATTGCTTCATACCAGTCTGCGATATCTTGTTTGTTACGAAGGAAGTGATTTGCAAGTTCGGTCTTATCTGAACCGTCGAAACAAGTTAATTGCCAATATGTTTGTTGGAATGGCAAGAAGTGGTATGCTACGAAGCGATTAAGATAGTTACGAGGATCTGTTTCGTCTGTAACGCTTGCATCATCAGGATATACTGGGTAATATTTCTGATATGCAAGATTTCTTAAATCATCTAATGTTGTAACACCATTTTTCTCAAACACTTCGTCTGTTTCCACAAAAGCTGTATATTTGAAATAACGATGCTTCATGTATGCGACATTATCATACTCAACTGCTGTTGACAAACATAATTCATTATTTGTCCAGTCCACTGAATCTTGTTCAAATGTAGGACCTTTAGCACGTTCGTAATCAATGTCCATGTATTGCTGAAGTTTATCTGCAAAGTTTGTTGCAACAATTGCTTGATTGAACAATGATATTTTTGGGTCTTTGCTCATCAGGTCGGCAAGCAAATCATTGTTTGTACCAATTAAGCTATTCAAAGTATGTACAACACCATTCATAACAGAATCGTCTGGATGAATAATTCTTGCAGTCTTATTCAAATACATCGCCAATCTTACCTGACCAGGTACTGACACAGTATCTGAATCGGAAGTAATTGTGAGGTATCTGTCAAGCATATTTGCTTGTGGATATGTTGCATTATTATAATCTGATGTATAGAATTCTTGTTCTATAATATGATTCAATGCAATTGTATCACAATCTTCCTTACTAAGTTCTGCAACAGATGATACACCTTTTTGTGCCAAGAACTTGTCAACCGCCTCGTTGGTTGGAGCAAAAACGGTATATGAGCCATATGTACTCAAGAGGTCCATCAGTCTATATGTACCCTTATCGCCTGTTGCACGATTTAATATCTCGATAAATTCACTGAATTCCTGATTATCTTTCAAATAATCAGCCGCATATTGTTTCTTTGTTGTATAGTAATTCTCAACTCCTGGATCATCACTACAAGATGTGAATAGCGGAGCAGCTATGGCAATCAGTGCCATAGATGTCATTAATAGTTTCTTAATCTTTTCCATACACATTAGTAGTTAATTTTTAATATAATCGTCGTCTTCATTATATGCAGGATTCTGAATCAGATATGGATTCAACTTCATCTGATCCTTAAGATAAGGCATATACATGAAATCCAACATTGACATCTTTATTAATACAGCACGTGATGCTTCGCCGAACTTTGAACTTATCGCCTGAGCTAAATGTGCGGTAGAACCTTCACGACGAGAACGACGTACCAAATCGAAGAATCGTTTTCCTTCAAACAAGAACTCACGATGACGTTCATTCTCAACTAAGTCTAAGAACGCCTCATAAGTTGTGTATTTTGAACGATCTGGACGAGCTGTTACCAATGAAGTCTGTGACATAGGATTTGAACGCATGTAAACAGACATCACCAAATTAAATGCATCATTATATAATAATGAATCATTATCAAACAAATCCTGACCATTTACTCTTGTAGCAGGTAATGTGTATTCCAAAGATTCTGCGGATTTGTCTATGAGACCAGCTAAACATACTTCGGCTTCTGCACGCATTAACATAACGTCGGTTAAGCGATACAAGATCCAACTCTCTATACTATTATCTTTAGTACGAAGACTTACATATGCCTCGTCGATTGGAGTCCAGCCACTTGTTGTTATTATACCATATTCCTTAGAAGCTCCGGCGTAGCATGAAGATGTTGTATATTTCAATATGTCATTAGCGCCATCTTCATCATAGCGGAAACTTGTTATAGAACGATAATCGGTAAAACATGGGAATGTTTCCTTATCGTTGTATGTATTATTAGCTGTTGTGAGTGGTTCTGGAATCAAAATATCAGAAGCTGAAACAAATGGAGTTCCATTATCACCATTTCCACCGGCATTGCCATACATCTCTGCAACATCTGTATTCTTCAAATTCTGGGTACCACTCATATAGGTAAGTTCAAAAATACTCTCAAAAGAGTTTCCTCTACAGAATATTGATTTTGTTGCTAATGGACCATCAATATTCTCACCTGGAGTTGTTTCTTCTGCTAACAATGGATATCCATAATTTGTCAAGATATAAGAATCAAAATCTGTATTCTTATCCCATGTTGAATAGTCAGTATGCTTGTTTGCATTATATTCGTCATATTTTGCATTTAATACATAATCACAACATTCAACACATTTCTGATAGTTATACTTCTGAACTGATGCAGGTATGTTTGCATCACTTGCACGCCATAAATACAAATCTGCAAGGATTGAATATACGGCATTACGTGTGATTCTTGCTGAGTTATATACGTAATTGCTTGCATAACTCTTTTGAGGATAGTCCTTGCATGCTTCAAGGTCTGCAATCAATGCATCAATAATTTCCTCTCCTGAAGTTGCAGGTAGTTTATATACCTGATTATCATCGACCGATGCTTCAAACGTGAATGGAACATCCTTAAATGTTTTCACAAGTAAGAAATATGACATAGCACGCAAAGCTCTTGCTTCAGCACAACTGATTCTTAAATCCGCTTCAGTATAGTTCGGGTCATTCTCTGCTACAGATGGAGCATATTTTAATAATGTATTACATTGATTTATGACTTTGTAAATTGCAGCCCAATCACATAAAGGATTTGTTGGTTTCAATTGTCCTTTCAAAAGATGAAGCAAACCATTACATTTGTTTACATTAACTCCTTCTATAACATTATCTGAACGACATTCGCCCCAAACTATAGACTGAGTAATATATTTATCTTGCTGCATACCTGAATAACAACCATTCAGGAAAGACTGAACATCTTCTTTTTCTGTCCAGTATTTTTCAAGTGTGACATCATTAAGCGGCACTAAATCCAAGTCACATGATGACAGAAATAATGCGCACGAATTGATTGCCAAAGCTATATATATTTTAGATCTTTTATTCATATTTATGTTCTCCTTATCAATTAGAAAGCGACATTGATACCTAACTTAAATGATTTTGCACGTGGAGTTCTTGCACCATCACTTGCTGGAGCGAAACCGGCTTGTACAATTTCTGGGTCTGCACCTGAATATTTTGTTATGTTAAACAAATTATTCATAGTTAAGTAGAATTTCACTGTATTAAGTCCTAAATCCTTTAATGCTTGAGACTTTAAATCGTAAGAAATTTGAAGATAATTCAAACGAAGGAAAGAGGCATCTTCAACAAATCGGTCACTACCCAAGTAATTATATGTTGAGAAAGTGGCACCACTTGCTGCTGTATTTGTGGCACGAGGGATATCTGTTATATCACCTTCATTATGCCAACGCCAGTTGACTGCACGTGACTGATTGTTGTTATCATTCATACATTCAGCATGCATGCGAGCCTCATTTATTACCTTATTACCTAAACGATAATTGAACTGAGCATTAAGAGCCCAACGATCATAATGAACTTTAAATCCAAAACCACCTGTTAATTTTGGCAATGAACTTCCTAAATAAACGATATCGAGTTCGTTGATCTGACCATCATGATTTATATCATCATATTTTGCATCTCCACCAACAAACTTATAACGGATATTGTTATAATCAAAATACATGTCTTTTGGATTACCTGCAGCTGTCAAAATGACTTCTCCATTAGCATTCTTTGCCACTGGAGCATTAGGACCGCTTACACCCTTGATTTCTTCGTCTGAGTAATCTGAGTATTGATAAGTTCCTAAATAACGGAAACCATAAATTGAACCAAGAGGATTGTGTAACTGAACACGTGAGAGATATTTTCCGTTCTCATACTTAAATTCAGAGTTTTGTGCTTCAAGAACTGACTCATCCATTGTTATAATCTCATTGCGGTTGTTTGCAAATGAAACATTGAAGTCAACTCCAAATTTACCCTTTTGAGCTTCTATTATATTACGTCCATTGATATTGAATTCCCATCCAACGTTTCTCATACTACCTATATTACAATAAGCAAGTTCTGCAAAACCTGAAGATGATGGGATTGCATATTTTGGCATTAACAAGTCTGATGTCTTTTGAGAGTAGATTGAGACATCACCTGTGATCTTATCAAATATACCGAAGTCGAAACCTAAGTTCCATGTGCTCTTTTTCTCCCAACGGAGATCTGCCAAACGAACGTTTGCAGGACGAACACTACTTTCATTCAAATAACTCTTAGAAGTTTCATAACGGCTTATGAACAGATATTCTGCTGTTGGAGGATTACCTGCCACACCCCATCCTGGACGGATTGATAACATGTTCAACCATTTAATTTCCTTCATCCATGGTTCGTCGCTAATATTCCATCGTGCTGACAAACCTGGGAATGTACCCCATCGACGGCTTGGACCAAAACGGGTAGTTCCATCACGACGTACTGTTGCATCAAAGATGTAACGTCCTTTATATGCATAGTGGAGCTGTCCTGTCAAATAGAAACTCTTCCACTGACCATCTGAAGTTTTTGAAGATTTCAACACACCTCCAGCGAAAGGAGATGAAATTGAACTTGTTGGCAACCACTTATTCTCCAAACTCTGAGTTGTTGAACTACCTGTGTTATATTGAGAACGTAAAAGAACCTGCATACTATGATTCTTGTCACGGAAATGAGGTATGAAAGTAAATGTATGACGTGTAGAAAGACCATGACTCTTGTATGACTCATATGTAGTCTTATTATTTTGGTCATCAGTCCAGTTACTTGAAACAATAGAACCTGGCAGATATGTATCAGTTTTAGTATTAGCAATCTGGAAAAGAACCTGACCCTCATATGTCAAACGTGAAGATTCATCATCTGTACCAAGGATATTATATTTTATAATAAACTCAGGAGACAGTTTTACATTCTTTTCTGTATTATTTGCCAAATTAGCAAGAGCTACTGGATTTGGAATCAAATACTGGTCACTTAACAAGCGTGCCTGTCCGCTGAATGATCCACTACCGGCAATCACAGGAGAATCCACATATGGGTTCATTGTGTAATATCTGTCCAAATCATTTCCATATTGATCCTCTTCATAAATTGAAAGATTAGGCATCTTTCTATATGCTAATGCAAGGATATCCTGTGGTTTATTATCTATCAGATAACGATAATTCTTTTGATTATTAGTATAAGCAAGATCAAAGTTTGAACTTACTGTAATACGGTCACTGATAAAATAATCGAGTGCTACACGTGTAGTAAATCGGTCTAATTTCTGCTTGATTACAGTACCTGTTTGATTATCATAACCTCCTGATACACGGAAGTTGGCTTTTTCACCACCACCTGAGAGAGAAAGGAAATGTTGTTGGTACTGACCGAATTGACTGATTTCTTTTACCCAGTCTGTATTATCATCATACATTCTGTATTCTGAGAAGTTTGGATCATAATTTATCTCAGGAATATAATTCATCATGGTTTTATCACCGAAAACAGTTTTCAATTCAGGATTGAAATATGCTTCCTTCATATACATTGTGTAATCATCTCCATTAAGAAGTTTCATACCCTTAGGCATCCATGTACCTGTATATGTAAATGTGTATTGAACTCTTGTCTTACCACGCTGACCACGTTTGGTTTTGATTTCAATTACACCATTAGCACCTTGAGAACCCCATAATGCTGTAGCAGCAGCATCCTTAAGAACTGAGATGGATTCGATATCTTCAGGGTTTACATTAAGCAGTTCTGCAAAACGCTCTTCATTTGCATTGGTATAATCAAAATTTGCATCGGCATCACTTGTCCAAACATTACCATTTACTACGATAAGTGGGTTTTGATTTCCGTAAATTGTACTGATACCACGAAGACGCATTGTTGTTCCTGAACCAAGGTTACCTGAATTCATAACAATGTCGAGACCTGAAATACGACCCTGCAAAGCTTCATCAACACTGGTTACCGCAATACCCTCGAACTCCTTCATATCAATGGTCTGTTGAGCTACTGATATTTCTGTAACAGGGATTGACAAACCTGATGACTGTGATCTACGAACACCTTTGATTTCCACTGTCTTAAGTGTGGTTGTACTAACAAGACGTACCTTATACACTTTTTTGTTTAATGGGAAAGTCTGAGGCGCATAACCTACGTATGATATCTTGATGTGGTTTTTTGGATTTACACACTTAAATGAGAAATTTCCATTTATATCTGTAACTGCATGTGCTACAACACGGTTACTATTATCAACCTCGACAACGTTAGCCATCATTAATGGTTCGATATCGTCAGAAACATTTCCTGAGATAATATCACCAGCATTAACTTGCGCATATGCAGAAAAAGTCGATAAAAGACCACATATTATCGTCAATAATAATGACGTAATCTTCTTATTAGAAAAGAATTTTGTTAAATATATCTGATATTCCATGGCTTACTTTTTTTTACGAGGTGAAGAATTCTTACCATCAATTGTAACTACTGCAAGTTCACGCTTCTTGTATAAGAACTGGTTCTTATCTGGATCCTTTGAACCTGGAGTATAATTATAAAGTAATGGACGATCAACAAGATGTACTGCTATTGCAGACGAGTTGTTAATGTTTGCCATATGAGGATTTGATATAGTTGTTGATGAACCTGAAGAGTTCTTATACCAATACTCACGAGCATAAATATTATACAAACCTTCTTGTTTTATTACATTGATAGTATCATTAACTGTAATTCCTGATGCTGAGACATTAACACGTATTGGATGTGGACGACCTGGAGCATACTTATTAGTAACCACACCGTTATCATCTAAAGCTGGAATAAGTTCTGTATTGGCTGATTCATATTGACCGCTTTGGAAACCTTTATCCATGAAGATAGCATTGTCCTGAAGATGATATTTGATAAAATCAATCATTACAGATCTAATACTATCGGCGTGCAAAGTACCTGCACCATCTGCTTTATCCTGAAGTTCAGCATTATACAACATTTCCACTGTAGGAAGTCCCATCTTATATGCCATTTGCATAGCTGCATTTGAAGGAACATATAAAGTATATTGGAATGAATTCAAAAGATATACTATTGTATATTTAGAACCTTCCTTCTTTATTGAAATAAGGTTACCATGTACTTGGTCACCTGCACTCCAAACATCTTTTGTATTTACTTTGAATACAAGGTCACATGATTTTATCATGTTTAAGAAGTCACTTGCCTCTGGTATTGTAGAAAGACGTTTGCAAACAGATTTACTTGTACCCATAAGCGGACCGTCAACTACATATGTCATACCATTGCGCATTGGGAATATTCGATTAACCACAAGTGGTTGATTACGCTCATCCTGCCAACTTCCTGACACATACATTTCACCTTCAACATTCAGATTTCCAGTAATCTTAACAAAGTTATCACCTTTTGTCTGATAATACATCTTACCCTCCTGAAGAGCTTCTGTTACGATAATATTATCAAGCAAATCTTCAAGACGATTTCTTAATGCATAATTTGATGATGCATCAGTTATGTCTTGATCTTTCACCTGATACAAAGCCTTACCTTGCTTTGACCAAGTACCATCGGCATTTAATACACATTCATATACATCTGCATATATTGCCTTTTGCTTTGTTTGCTTTGGATTATAATGGAACTCCCATAGAGTTGATTTGTCTTGTCCATATGAAACTGGATCTATATATGTCAACATACCATTGTTAGTTGGAATGAAGAAACTATATGTAGATACCATTGAATTCAAATAAGCATCATATTGCAAGTTATCAATAGCATTCTTAATAATCTTGAAGTTTGTTGTATCGATAACGGCTGGGAAAAGTACAGAACTATATGATGTTGGAGCAAACACCTTATTTGTTTGATATACGGCACCATTACATCCTAAATATACTTTATCCACATCTGATTCAGTTATTCCCAATGGTTCGTTTGCATCATTAAGTACATCTGGGAAACGACTTGGTACTGAACTTGCAAAAGAGTTTAGCATATTAACATTTATCAAGTCGTTAATTACTGATGTTGGAGCCTTCTGAATACCTACCTTGACATCTGTTTCACCTGGAGAGTAATAATCCTGAATTACTTTTCCTGAGTTGTTCCACCATTCCTGCATAGCTTCGTCAGAAGGAACAAGTATTACACCCATATCTTCCATCATCGGATCACGATCACTTGGCACCTGAGGAATATATGCGTTCCAACCTGGATCAAATTTCAATGCAGCTTCACCAAATGTTCTTTTCTTGTAATCTTTTGAGAATGCAACATTTGTAGAAGATGAAGAACCTGTACCACGTTTAGAGAAATAATTTAATATAAATACCGAGTCAACGTCAGTACCTTTGTTTGTATTATATGCTCTTGTATAATATGGGATATAGTCTGCTGTAGCATATCTGTCAATAAGTCCGTGGAATACAGACATATTAGAATTGCTTTTAATAATTTGTGACATATTATCAAGAGGGACGATTACCTTATCTACAATATGCACAAAACCATTCTTACAGAACTCATTTGCCTCAATTATCTTTGAATTATTAACATAAACATCATCAGACTGACGAGTTCCTGCTGGTTGATTATACAAGAAATCAATATCAGAACTTAAGAACTTATTTGTACTAATGAATTTAGCATTAAAATGAATCATTGGAGAAGCTGCAGAAGCATCTGTAAACAAAACGACAGAATCACGCTTGCGGATTTCATCATAAAATTCATTCTTAGGAAGTAATTCGTCATAGTCCTTTGCATAAGCAACCAATACTGAGTCATAAAGTGACTGAGAAGAAGCACGACGACAAACTTCACCCTTAATTGGACCTGATGCTGTAGAAAGCATACTTGTTGGATAAGGGTTGTCAATCATTGCAGAATTAAGCAGCAACTTCTTTTGAGCCAATGTTAATTGATCGTAAGAAGTAACTCCCCACTTGTTAGATTTGAAGAATTCTTCGAATGCAGCATCATCTGCTACGAACAAAGTTTTACTACCTGTCTTACTCAGAACTTCCTTCTGACCAAGATCATCGATTATATGCAAGAAAGTTGTAAACTTACCCCTGCCCTCCAAATATCCGTAGATACTATTGAGGTTACTTGGCTGCTTGTCATCCAAATCGTAACCATCAGAGCACGAAGTTAAGTTCAAAGTAGACAAACTTGCACACAACAAAGCGCTACCAATAAGAAAGCGTTTGTTCAGCTTTTTACTTTGAAAATTACAAAACATAAAGTTAGTTTAATTATTTGATTTGATATTATTTTAAACACTTAAAAATCTGTTCAGTCAATTATTACATAAGTCAGTAAGATATACACATGTAAACGGCTGCAAGTTACGAAAATTATCATAAGTGAACAAATTTTCACAAACATTTCAAGAATAAAAAATGAAATCATATCATTTTTAACATAAAAATGAAGAAATACACCTAAGATAAGAGAAAAGATGTAATGAATTAGTTTGTATATTTTAGCTATTTCGACAAAGATTGTGTTGTTTACAAAATTAAATATTAACTTTCTTAAAGGGCTTCTAATACGATAATAATCAGTTTTATATAAAGAGTAAAATCAAACAAATTTAATAAATTAAGATACTGGAAAATAGGCTGAAATACGATGAATAAAGACAAATATGAGGTTACTTGAATATATGACTGTCCGATAAACATTTATTAGTGCATATTTTTACTCATTTTACTGTTTGATAAGGCCCCTATGTCGGATTTTTAACGGCTCAATGCTAAAAATCAGTTTCATAGAAAGCTAATATATCACCAGATATAGCCGTAATTGTCTTTCGTGGCTTTGTTCAGCTTTTTTAGACATCTAAAGTGGCATATCCCCACCTGAAATATCGTCTGGCACGAGAAAATATTTATTTGGAAGTTCTTCCTGATTTTTAGCAGGTGATAATAACTTGAATTATAAATCAAGGAAGAAAAATTAAGTAGAAATTAGGCAAAATATATCTTACTAAGATATACAAAAAAAGAGGTTATATCAAATGACATAACCTCTTCTATTATTAGAAATAATTATTTTTTAATTATTCAGCAGCTTCTGTTGCTTCAGCTGGTTGAGCTTCAGCAGCTGGTTCAGCAGCAACTTCAGCCTTAGGAGCTGCAGACTTGCGGCTACGACGTGTACGAGTCTTCTTTTCAGCTTTAGCCATGTTTTCATCGAAGTCTACGAATTCAATGAAAGCCATATCTGCATCGTCAGAAGCACGTTTACCAAGTTTAATGATACGAGTATATCCACCTGGACGATTAGCAATCTTATTTGCTATTGGACCAAATAACTCAGTAATAGCATACTTGTTCTGCAAATAGCTGAATACAACACGACGTGATGCAGTTGTATCGTCCTTTGCCTTTGTTACTAATGGCTCAACATAAACACGTAAAGCCTTAGCCTTTTGAAGAGTCGTAGTAATACGCTTGTGCATAATCAATGAAGTTGCCATATTTGACAACATAGCAGCTCTATGAGCAGCCTTACGACTCAAATGATTGAATTTTTTATTGTGTCTCATCGTTGATTAATCTTTATCCAATTTATACTTAGAAGTATCGGTTCCAAATTGAAGACCATGCTGTTCAAGCAAATCATCAAGTTCAGTAAGAGATTTCTTACCGAAGTTACGGAACTTGAGCAAATCATTCTTTTGGTATTTTACCAAATCACCGAGTGTATCTACTTCTGCTGCTTTCAAACAGTTGAGAGCACGAACAGAAAGATTCATATCAGTGAGTTTAGTCTTAAGCAACTGACGCATACGAAGTACCTCTTCATCGAATTCTTCAGTACCATCCACATCATTATTGTCGAGAGTAATCTTCTCGTCAGAGAACAACATGAAATGATAAATAAGAATCTTTGCAGCTTCTTTCAATGCCTCCTTAGGATGAATTGAACCATCTGTAGAGATTTCAAGAATAAGCTTATCATAGTCAGTCTTTTGCTGAACACGATAAGGTTCAACAGAGAACTTCACATTACGAATTGGAGTATAGATAGAGTCTATTGCTAATTCATTGATTTCCTTGCAATATTCACGATTTTCATCAGCAGGAACATATCCATGACCTTTGTTGATGCTAAGTTCTATCTCCAATGTTGCCTTAGGGTCTAAATGACAAATTACCAATTCAGGATTTAACACTCCAAATCCATTAAGATATTTGCTGATATCACCAGCTTTAAACTCGGTTGAATTCTCGACTGTGATAGAAACCTTTTCAGAGTCTATACCGTCAACTGTCTGCTTGAATCGTACTTGCTTAAGATTCAAGATAATGTTGGTAACGTCTTCCTTAACTCCTGGAACTGTAGAAAATTCATGTTCTACACCTGCAATACGAACAGTGTTGATCGCATAACCTTCAAGAGAAGAAAGAAGGATACGTCGGAGGGAATTACCAATAGTAATACCAAATCCAGGCTCCAAAGGACGGAACTCAAAACGTCCGAACTTGTCGTCCGATTCCAACATTATTACTTTTTCAGGTTTTTGAAATGCTAATACCGCCATTGTTAATTATTATTTATTATTTAGAGTACAACTCGACAATCATTTGCTCTTTAATATTCTCAGGGATATCTTCACGTTCAGGCAAGTGAAGTAACTTTCCACCCTTTGCCTCTTCGTTCCATTCTATCCAAGGATATTTGCTGTGGTTGAAACCAGCAAGTGATTCAGCAATCACTTCGAGAGAACGAGCTTTCTCACGAACTGCAACCAATTGACCTGGTTTAACAGAATAAGATGGGATATTAACAACTTGTCCATCTACTGTGATATGCTTGTGACTAACCATTTGACGAGCTGCTGCACGAGTTGGAGCAATACCAAGACGATAAACAACATTATCAAGACGAGCCTCAAGACTTTGAAGAAGAACTTCACCTGTTACACCATCTGTAGAAGCAGCTTTTTCAAACAAATTACGGAACTGACGTTCTAGTACACCATATGTATACTTAGCTTTCTGCTTTTCTGCAAGCATGAGTCCGTATTCTGAAGACTTCTTACGACGATTATTACCATGCTGACCTGCAGGATAATTTCTTTTTGACAAAACCTTATCTGGTCCAAAAATTGCCTCACCAAAACGACGAGAAATTCTTGATTTAGGTCCTATATATCTTGCCATATTTTTTTACTTTTGAATATTATATATTCTGATTATTGTTTTAGTCAATCATTTAAATATCTCATGAATGTATTGCAGCCGCATCGACAGAAAGGAAAAGATGTCGACAATTTTGATAATACTCTTTCACAAAAATATTCAAACGAAAACGACTATAATTACTTATCTCAAGGAGTTATACTCTTCTACGTTTTGGAGGACGACATCCGTTGTGTGGAAGTGGAGTAACGTCGATAATTTCAGTTACTTCGATTCCAGCTCCGTAACAGCCACGAATAGCTGATTCACGTCCATTACCTGGACCCTTAACGTATGCCACAACCTTTCTCAAACCAAGATCGTATGCAACTTTTGCACAATCTTGAGCTGCCATCTGAGCTGCATATGGAGTATTCTTCTTAGAACCTCTGAATCCCATCTTACCAGCTGATGACCAAGAGATAACTTGACCCTCACTGTTTGCCAATGTTACAATGATATTGTTGAAAGATGAGTGTACATGAAGCTGACCTTGAGCAGTTACTTTTACATTTCTCTTCTTTGCAGAAGTTGATTTCTTTGCCATAATTAAATTTCAAATTAAATCTTTAAACTTACTTGGTTGCTTTCTTCTTATTTGCAACAGTCTTCTTCTTACCTTTACGAGTACGAGCATTGTTTTTTGTACTCTGACCACGTACAGGAAGTCCAATACGGTGACGGATACCACGATAGCATCCAATATCCATCAAACGCTTGATATTAAGTTGAATTTCAGAACGAAGATCACCTTCAACTTTATACTCAGCACCAATGATTTCGCGAATCTTTGATGCCTGATCATCTGTCCAATCTTTTACTTTTAAATCTTTGTCTACTCCAGCCTTTTCTAAAATCTTAGCTGAGCTACTGCGTCCGATACCGAAAATGTATGTTAACGCAATTTCACCTCTCTTATTCTGTGGGAGGTCTACACCAACAATTCTTATTGCCATATCTTAAATTTATTTATTATCTACTTGGCTTGAATTTATCCCTGACGCATCTTATACTTAGGGTTCTTCTTGTTAATAACAAACAGACGACCCTTACGTCTAACAATTACGCAATCAGGAGTACGCTTCTTTAAAGATGCTTTTGTTTTCATTGTTTTTAAGCTTTAGTGGTCAAGTGGTCAAATATTTCGACCGACTATCTTATTTATATCTGAATACTATTCTTCCTTTTGATAAGTCATATGGAGACATTTCTACTTTAATTTTATCTCCTGGTAATATCTTTATATAATGCATACGCATCTTACCGGAAATATGAGCAATTATCTCATGACCATTCTCAAGTTCTACACGAAACATTGCATTTGACAATGCTTCAACTATTGTTCCATCTTGTTCTATAGCAGACTGTTTAGCCATATTATCTATTTAAAATGATTTACTTTTGAATATTTTTTTCAATTTCATCGAAAGATGATAAAATGTCAGCTTGACCTTTGCGAACACATATTGTATGTTCAAAATGTGCTGCAAGACTTCTGTCGCGAGTGATTATACCCCATTTGTCGGGTAACATATAAATTTCCTTAGCACCCATGGTTATCATTGGTTCGATAGCAATACAAAGTCCGTTTTTCAACATAACTCCGTTACCACGTCGACCATAATTTGGCACTTGAGGATCTTCATGCATCTCATGACCTACGCCATGTCCTACAAATTCTCGGACAACACCATATCCATGTGACTCACAATGATTCTGAACCGCATATGATATGTCACCGATTCTTTTTCCGACAACAGCTTGTTCAATACCTTTATAAAGAGCTTCTTTTGTTACTCTTAACAAATTTTGAGCTTCTTCAGAAATTTCGCCGACTGCAAATGTATAACATGAATCTCCACAGAATCCGTTCAATTTTGTACCACAGTCAATTGAAACTATATCTCCATCTTTTAAAGGAATATCATTTGGTATTCCATGGACAACTTGTTCATTAACCGATGTACATATACTGGCAGGAAATGGTTCACCATATGGATTTGGGAATCCTTTGAATGTTGGTTCTGCACCATTATCTCTGATGAAAGTCTCAGCTAAGACATCTAGTTGGCGAGTCGTAACACCTGGCTTTATTATTTTAGCAAGTTCTGCGAGAGTCTTTCCTACTAAGAGGTTTGCCTCTCGCAGAAGTTCTATTTCATCATCTGTTTTAAGATAAATCATCTTAATCGATTAATATGTACCACCTATACCTGGATGAGCACCACGGACTCTACCAGAATCAAGTAATCCATCATAGTGACGCATGAGCAAGTGACTTTCGATATGTTGTAGTGTATCGAGAATAACACCTACCATAATCAATAATGATGTTCCACCGAAGAACTGGGCAAATTCTTGCTTAACTCCAAAAATGCTTGCGAATGCAGGAAGAATTGCAATTAGAACAAGAAGTAAGGAACCAGGTAATGTGATTCGGTCCATAATCCTATCAATATAATCAGCAGTACTCTTTCCTGGTTTGATACCTGGAATGAAACCGTTATTACGTTTAATGTCTTCAGCCATTTGAGTTGGATTAATTGTAATTGCTGTATAAAGATAAGTAAATACTATTATCAATATTCCAAAAATTAAATTATATAACCAACTTGTATTGTCTGTAAGAAGAGCAATCACTGGATTTACTGAATTACTTCCAGTAAAACTATATGCAGTAATTGGTATAAACATAATAGCCTGAGCAAAAATGATAGGCATAACATTTGCAGCGTATGGCTTCAAAGGAATATACTGACGTGCACCACCAACTTGAATACTTGTACCTACACGTTTAGCATATTGTACTGGAACTCTACGAACACCCTGTACTAAAAGTATAGCCAATGCCATTACAGCAAGTAAAGCTACAATTTCTACAAGGAACACGAAAAGTCCACCATTTCCTGGAGCAATACGTGAACCCCATTCCTGTGCAATAGCCTGAGGGAAACGAGCGATGATACCCACCATAATAATTAATGAAACACCTTGTCCGATACCTTTGTCAGTGATTCTTTCACCTAACCACAAGATAAACATACTACCTGCTGCCATTATTATTGTAGAGGTAATCACAAACAAGGTCCAATCTAATGACTGGAATACAGCTACTCCGTTAGTAGTTCTGTTGAGATTCAATAAATATGATGGAGCCTGGAAAAGAAGAATTAATACTGTCAAATAACGAGTATATTGATTCATCTTGCGACGGCCGCTCTCACCCTCGCGTTGCATTTTTTGGAAATAAGGGACAGCAATACCTAGCAGCTGCATTACGATAGAAGCTGAGATGTATGGCATAATTCCAAGTGCAAAAATAGAAGCCTTAGAAAATGCACCACCCGAGAACATATCAAGCAGCGACATCAAGCCTTCACTAGTCTGATTCTTCAAATTTTGAAGTGCAGCTGTGTCAACGCCTGGCAAGGCGATGTAAGAGCCAAAACGATATACTGCTAATAAAGCAAGAGTAATCAAGATACGAGTACGAAGGTCCTCGATCTTCCAAATGTTTGTTAAGGTCTTAACAAACTTGATATCTGTTAGTTTATTTGCCTTTCCCATTATATTAAAGTTTTACAGCGTTGCCACCCTTTTCTGCGATCTTAGCAATTGCTGATTCTGAGAATGCATGAGCCTCAACATCAACTTTTGATGTAAGTTCACCATTTGCAAGAATCTTAACCAATTGCTTTGAATTTACGAAACCAGCTTCGATAAGTTCAGCTATACCAACTTTCTCGAGTTTCTTGTCATCAACCAACTTCTGAATAGTTGCAAGATTAATTGCTTTGTATTCAACGCGGTTAATGTTCTTGAAACCGAACTTAGGTACACGACGCTGGAGAGGCATCTGACCTCCTTCGAAACCAATCTTCTTCTTATAGCCAGAACGAGCCTTAGCTCCTTTATGACCACGAGTTGCAGTACGACCCTTACCAGAACCGTATCCACGACCGATACGTTTGCTATTGTGTGTTGAGCCTTCTGCTGGTTTTAAATTATATAATTCCATTGTGTCGATATTTTTAGTTGTTAGTCAATAACTTGAACAAGGTGACTTACCTTGTTTATCATACCACGTACTGAAGGAGTATCTTCATGTTCAACTACTCTACCAAGCTTTGTCAAGCCAAGTGAGTCAAGTGTACGCTTTTGATCATTTGGTCGATTTGCACGACTTTTAATCTGCTTAATCTTTATTGTTGCCATGTTATATCCTCCTTATCCTCTAAATACTTTAGTCAAACTAACACCGCGGTTCTGAGCAACAGTTTTAGGGTCGCGCATACTTGAAAGAGCCTGAATTGTAGCCTTTACAAGATTATGAGGATTTGAACTTCCCTTAGACTTTGCAAGAACGTCAGTGATACCAACACTTTCAAGAACAGAACGCATCGCACCACCTGCTACCACTCCAGTACCTTCTGAAGCTGGCATGATGAGAACACGTGCTCCACCAAACTTAGCATATGCCTCGTGAGGAACTGTTCCATTAAGAACAGGAATTCTTACGAGATTTTTCTTAGCAGCCTCTACACCTTTAGCGATTGCAGCTGTAACTTCACCTGCCTTACCAAGACCGCATCCAATTACACCATTCTCGTTACCAACAACAACGATAGCAGCAAAAGTAAATGTGCGACCACCTTTAGTTACTTTGGTAACACGATTAATAGCAACCAATCGATCCTTAAGTTCGACGTCGTTTCCTAATTTTACTCTATTAACCATAATTCTAATTAAAATTTAAGTCCTGCGTTACGAGCAGCATCAGCCACTGCCTTAATTCTACCATGATACAAATAACCATTACGGTCAAAAACTACATTCTCAATACCAGCAGAGATTGCTTTCTGAGCGATAAGTTCTCCAACCTTGGTTGCTTGTTCAATCTTATTACATTTCTCAAGTCCAAGTGATGATGCAGAAACAAGAGTCTTTGATTCTTCATCATTGATTACTTGAACGTAAATCTGCTTATTACTTCTGAATACAGACAAACGTGGACGTGCAGCAGTACCAGAAACTTTATTGCGTACTCTATATTTAATTTTGATACGTCTTTCTATCTTTGTTATCATATTTTCGTACAATTAAAAATTATTTAGCACTTGCTGACTTTCCTGACTTTCTTCTGATTACTTCGCCTTCGAAACGAATACCCTTACCCTTATATGGTTCAGGCTTACGTAAAGAACGAATCTTTGCACATACTTGACCTAACAATTGCTTGTCGCAACATTCAAGCATGATAAGAGGATCCTGGTTACGCTCTGATTTTGTCTCAACCTTTATTTCTTTTGGAAGAGAGAAAAGAATTGCGTGTGAGTAACCGAGAGCGAACTCGAGTACATTACCAGTATTTGATACACGATAACCAACACCTACGAGTTGGAGTGTTTTCTTATAACCTTGAGAAACACCAACAACCATATTGTTGAGAAGTGAACGATACAGACCGTGGAAAGCGTGACGCTGCTTTGTATTATCAGTCATCAACTCAGTGTTTTCTTCCAAAGTGATTTGACCATCTTCAATATTTACTTTGATTGAAGGATCAACAAACTGTGTGAGTTCTCCCTTTGGACCTTTAACTGTTACAATGTCATCCTTATGAGTGACTGTCACTCCTGCAGGAATACTAATAGGTAACTTACCAATTCTAGACATTATATATCCTCCTATTTTTAATATACGTAACAAAGCACTTCACCACCGATTTTCAGTTCTGAAGCTTCCTTGTCTGTCATTACACCTTTGGATGTAGATATGATTGCAATACCTAATCCATTAATTACACTTGGCATGTCTTTGTATCCAGTATACTTACGAAGACCTGGACGTGACACGCGCTTCAAGCTTTGAATAGCGCTTGTTTTTGTTGCTGCATCGTACTTAAGTGCAATCTTGATAGTTCCTTGAGGACCATCTTCTACAAACTTGTAGTTAAGTACATAGCCTTTGTCGAAAAGAATCTTTGTGATTTCTTTCTTCAAGTTAGAGGCTGGAATTTCTACAATCTTATGCTTAGCAGTGATTGCATTTCTCAGTCTCGTTAGATAATCTGCTATTGGATCTGTCATAAAACTTAAATTAATCGGGACATCCCGACAATATTTAAAAATTAATAATAAATGTCTTGTTTTACCAGCTTGCTTTCTTTACGCCTGGGATAAGACCAGCTGATGCCATTTCACGGAATTGAATACGTGAAATACCGAACTGTCTGATATAACCTCTTGGGCGACCTGTAATCTTGCAACGGTTGTGAAGACGGATTGGATTTGCATTTGCAGGGATATCCTGAAGTTTACGAGCAGCCTCGTATGCTTCCATTGGTTCGCCTGTAGCAACAATCTTCTTCAGAGCAGCGCGTTTAGCAGCATACTTAGCAACAAGCTTTGCACGTTTAACTTCACGTGCCTTCATTGATTCTTTAGCCATATCAATTATTTATTAGCGTCCTTAAATGGTAATCCAAATGCTTTAAGAAGAGCATAGCCTTCTTCATCAGTTTCAGCAGAAGTTACGAATGTGATATTCATACCCTTGATCTTATCTACTTGGTCGATGTTGATTTCAGGGAAAATGATTTGTTCCTGAATACCGAGGGTATAATTTCCACGTCCGTCGAATTTGCTTTCGATACCTTTGAAGTCACGGATACGAGGAAGAGAAACACGGATAAGTTTCTCAAGGAATTCGTACATTCTTTGACGACGCAAAGTTACCATAACACCAATTGGCATCTTTTTACGAAGGTGGAAATTTGAAATATCCTTTTTAGACATTGTTGCAACAGGTTTTTGACCAGTAATCTGGGCAATTTCCTGCATTGCAACTTCGATAACCTTCTTGTCAGCAGTTGCCATACCAAGACCTTGGTTTACAACTATCTTCTTCAATACTGGTATTTGCATAGGAGAAGAATAGTTGAACTGTTTCATAAGTGCAGGAGCGATTTGCTCTGCATATACATTCTTAAGATTTGCAGTTGTACTCATTAGATTTCCTCCCCTGATTTTTTAGCATAACGTACTAATTTACCGTTAGCTCCTTCTTTACGTCCAATACGTGTGGCCTTTCCTGTTGTAGGATCAACTACATTAAGATTAGAGATGTGGATAGGAGCTTCTTGCTTGATAATACCTCCTTGTGGGTGCTTTGCACTTGGCTTAGTGCTCTTAGACACTATATTAACACCCTCGACTACGGCACGCTGCTTCTCAACAAGGACAGAAAGAACTTTACCAGTCTGTCCTTTAGAGTTACCAGCATTTACTATTACCGTATCGCCTTTCTTAATATGTAATTTACTCATTACTTCTTTGATCTAATAATTAAAGAACTTCAGTAGCTAATGAAACTACTTTCATATTAGCAGCACGGAGTTCACGAGCAACAGGGCCGAAAATACGGCTTCCTCTCATTTCACCAGTATTACTCAAAAGAACACATGCATTGTCATCAAATCTGATATATGATCCGTCAGGGCGACGAACTTCCTTCTTAGTGCGCACGATAAGAGCCTTAGAAACGGTTCCTTTCTTTAAATCGCTTGAAGGAATTACATTCTTTACTGTAACAACAATTGTATCGCCAACAGTCGCATAACGACGACGAGTACCACCGAGTACACGGATACAGAGTACCTCGCGTGCACCACTGTTGTCAGCAACTGTCAATCTTGATTCTACCTGTATCATAATTACTTAGCTCTTTCTACGATATTTACTAATCTCCATCTTTTTGTTTTACTCAATGGACGAGTTTCCATTATAAGCACTGTATCACCTACATTGCAATCGTTATTCTCGTCATGAGCATGGTATTTCTTAGTCTTACTAACGAACTTACCATAAATAGGGTGCTTTTCCTTGAACTTAGCAGCAACTACGATAGTTTTATCCATCTTAGAGCTTACAACTACACCCGTTCTTTGTTTTCTTAAATTTCTAGCTTCCATGTAGATGCAATTTTATTTGTTAAGTTCTCTCTGACGTAACTCGGTCTGCATACGAGCGATATCACGACGAAGCTTCTTAATTTGTGAATGATCCTCTACAGGAGATATGTGATGGTTGAACTTCATGTTGGTGTAGTTAGCAACCTCTGCTTCAAGGCGTTCTGCCAATTCAGCATCTGTAAATTCTCTTATTTCTGCAATTTTCATAATTCTTAAGCGTTTTTGTCGTAATCACGTCTTACAATAAACTTAGTTGTTGTAGGTAGCTTTTGAGCTCCAAGACGAAGAGCTTCTTTAGCAATTTCATATGATACTCCTTCAATCTCAAAGAGAATGCGACCTGGTTTAGCAGGGAATACATATTTGTATGGATCTCCCTTACCTTTACCCATACGTACGTCAGCAGGTTTCTTTGTGATTGGTTTATCAGGGAAAATTCGAATCCAAACTTGTCCCTGACGTTGCATATAACGAGTAATAGCGACACGGGCTGCTTCAATCTGTTGAGATGAAATCCAACGAGTTTGAAGAGCTTTAATGCCAAAGCTACCGAATGCGAGTTCAGTTCCTCTATGAGAAACGCCTTTTAGGCGACCGCGACCTTTTTGGGGTCTTCTGTATTTTTGTCTTTTAGGCTGTAACATTTTACTTCAACGTTTTAACGGTTAGACTTTCTGTTTCTTAATCTTCGACCGCTATTATTGTTGCGGGTTGTTTCCTTCTGTTGTGTAAAGTTAGGAGCAAGATCTTGCTTACCGAACTTTTCTCCACGACAAATCCATACCTTAATACCGAGAAGTCCAACCTTAGTCAAAGCTTCAGCAAGACAATAATCGATATCAGCACGAAGTGTATGAAGAGGAGTACGTCCTTCCTTATACATTTCAGAACGAGACATTTCTGCACCGTTAAGACGACCAGAAATTTGAATTTTTATACCTTCAGCACCTGAACGCATTGTATTAGCGATAGCTGTTTTGATAGCACGACGGTAAGCGATTTTACCTTCGATTTGACGTGCTACATTGTTAGCTACGATAACTGCGTCTAACTCAGGGCGTTTGATTTCATAGATATTAATCTGAACATCCTTGTCAGTTAATTTCTTGAGTTCCTCTTTCAACTTGTCAACTTCTTGACCACCCTTACCGATGATAAGACCTGGTCTTGCTGTACATACAGTTATAGTAACAAGTTTAAGCGTGCGTTCAATAACAATCTTAGATACACTGGCTTTAGCAAGACGAGCATTGAGATACTTACGAATCTTGCTATCTTCGAGGATATTGTCCCCGAAATTGCTTCCGCCGAACCAGTTTGAGTCCCAGCCTCTTACGATACCGAGGCGGTTACTAATTGGATTACATTTCTGTCCCATAATTATTTTTCCTCATTAGTTTTAGCGTCCACAAATATAGTAACATGATTAGAACGCTTACGAATTCTGTATCCACGTCCCTGTGGTGCTGGTCTCATACGTTTAAGAGTTGCACCTTCATCTACGAAAATTCTAGTGATATACAATTCGCCGTTTTCAGCTTTTCTTTCGTTCTTTTGCTCCCAGTTAGCGATCGCAGAGCGAACTAACTTCTCGAGATCATTCGAAGCATCTTTAGAGCAGAACTTGAGGGTTGCCAAAGCCTTGCTTACCTCCATTCCTCTTACAAGGTCTACTACGTAGCGCATCTTGCGTGGAGATGTTGGGATGTTGCGAAGACTAGCAAAATAGGTAGTCTTTTTAGCCTCTTTTTGTTTCTGGGCCATTAATTTTTTTCTTGATCCCATTATTTAATTTTCTTAATTTCTGTGAATCTGTTTACTTCTTTCTATTACCTGCGTGACCGCGGAAAGTACGAGTAAGCGCAAACTCGCCGAGCTTGTGACCTACCATATTTTCAGTAATGTAAACAGGGATGAATTTATTACCGTTATGAACTGCAATGGTGTGTCCTACAAAATCAGGAGAAATCATTGAAGCTCTTGCCCATGTTTTTACAACGTTCTTCTTACCGCTCTCGTTCATATCAAGAACTTTCTTTTCGAGCTTAACGTTAATATATGGACCTTTTTTAAGTGATCTACTCATAATCTTTTACTTAGTTAACTAGATTACTTTTTACGTCTTTCAATTATGTACTTAGTTGATGCTTTCTTAGGAGCACGAGTCTTAAGTCCCTTAGCGTACAAACCGTTACGTGAACGTGGGTGTCCTCCAGACTGACGTCCTTCACCACCACCCATTGGGTGATCATGTGGGTTCATTACTACACCACGGTTGTGTGGGCGACGACCTAACCAACGGCTACGTCCTGCCTTACCTGAAGACTCGAGTGCGTGGTCAGAGTTGCTTACGCTACCGATAGTTGCGCGACAAACTGAAAGAATCTTACGAATTTCACCTGAAGGGAGTTTGATAACGCAATAGCGTCCTTCACGTGAAGTCAACTGAGCAAAATTACCAGCAGATCTTACCATCTTAGCACCTTGTCCTGGACGGAGTTCGATGTTGTGTATTACAGTACCTACTGGAATGTTTTGGAGAGGAAGTGTGTTGCCAAGGTCAGGAGTAGCATTTTCACCTGACATAAGAGTAGCACCTACTTGTAATCCATTTGGAGCAACGATGTAACGTTTTTCACCATCAGCATAGCAAAGAAGGGCTATACGAGCAGAACGATTTGGATCGTACTCGATAGTCTTTACTACTGCTGGTATTCCATCCTTATCTCTCTTGAAGTCAACGATACGAATAAGTTTCTTGTGACCGCCACCTCTGTAACGGACAGTGATGCGTCCGTAATTGTTACGACCGCCTGTACTTTTCTTACCGAATACAAGAGTTTTCTCTGGTACTGATGTAGTAACATCATCGAAAGTACCAATAGCTTTGTGTCTTTGACCTGGAGTAATTGGTCTAAATTTACGAATACCCATTTTTTAATTAAATGTTACTAAAGAAATCGATAGTTTCACCTTCTTTAAGAGTCACGATAGCTTTCTTGAAAGCATTCTTCTGACCTTTGATAACACCTGCGCGTGTGTAACGGCTCTTACGCTTACCAGCGTATTTTGCAGTGTTAACTGAAACTACATTTACATTATACTTTGCTTCTACTTCTTTTTGAATCTCGATTTTATTGGCCTTAGGATGCACAATGAAGCCGAACTTATTGTTCTGCTTTTCTGAAAGAGCCGTCATCTTTTCTGTAACCAATGGTTTAATTATATATGCCATATTGTACCTCCTTACTTGTTAAAAGTTTCATCAACCAACTTAAGTGCATCTTCAGTCACAACAAGTACATTTGCATTCATCACTTTGTAAGTGTTGAGTGCACTAACTGTTGCAACTTCTGCGCGTTGTATATTACGAGCTGACAAATATACGTTTTTATTATTACTTGGCAAAACAAGTAGCAATTTTTTTCCATCGATTTTAAGATTTTTCTGCATTTCGATGAAGTCTTTAGTCTTTGGAGCGTCGAAATTGACATCTTCAATTACCAATATTGCATTTTGTTGAGCCTTATAAGAAAGAGCACTTTTACGAGCTAAGTCCTTAACTTTCTTATTAAGTTTGAACCAGTAATCGCGTGGTTGTGGACCGAATACACGACCTCCTCCACGAAGAACTGGAGACTTAATATCACCACGACGTGCACCGCCACCACCTTTCTGACGGATGAGTTTACGTGTAGATCCAGTTATTTCACTTCTTTCTTTTGACTTATGAGTACCTTGACGCTGTGCAGCAAGATACTGCTTTACTGCAAGATAAATAACGTGGTCGTTAGGTTCAATTCCGAAGATAGCGTCATTCAATTCAACCTTCTTACCAGTCTCTTGACCTTTAATGTTTAAAACTGATACTTCCATTACTTCTTAATTGTTAAGATTGAACCTTTACATCCTGGCACTGATCCTTTTACGAGAAGGAGGTTGTGTTCAGGAATTACTTTAATTACTTGAAGGTTATGTGTAGTTACTTGCACATTACCCATTTGACCACCCATCTTAAGGTTCTTGTAGACACGTGATGGAGTTGCACACGCACCTATAGATCCTGGTTTGCGCTGACGGTCGTCCTGACCGTGAGTTGACTGACCAACACCACCGAAACCATGACGTTTAACAACGCCTTGGAATCCCTTACCTTTAGATGTACCAACCACGTCAACATATGGAGCATCGTTAAAGATTTCCACTGTGATTACATCACCAAGGTTGTGTTCATCGTCAAATGTGAACTCGGCCAAGTGTCTCTTTGGAGTTGTACCTGCTTTTTTAAAGTGTCCCATCATTGGTTTAGTTGTGTTCTTTTCCTTAGCTTCCTGGAAACCAACCTGAACAGCAGCATAACCATCTTTCTCGACAGTCTTAATTTGGGTAACAACACAAGGACCTACTTCGATAACAGTGCATGGAAGATTCTTTCCCTCGGCACTGAAAACGGATGTCATTCCGATTTTCTTTCCTAATAATCCTGGCATTTCTTACTTTGTTTAAAAAATTAATAATTATTTAAGTATAAAATACTTTACTACACTTTGATTTCTACTTCCACACCGCTAGGAAGTTCAAGTTTCATAAGAGAATCTACAGTCTTTGGAGTAGCTTCGTAGATATCTATGAGACGTTTGTAAGTGTTAAGTTCGAATTGTTCGCGTGATTTCTTGTTAACGAATGTACTTCTGTTTACTGTAAATACACGCTTGTGAGTTGGCAATGGAATTGGTCCGCTTACTGAAGCGTCTGTTGCCTTCACAGTCTTAACGATCTTCTCAGCAGACTTGTCTACGAGATTGTGATCATAAGACTTAAGTTTAATTCTGATTTTCTGACTCATTGTCTATAATTTATTATGTTATTATTATAATATAAGGTGGAATTTGCCATTAAGAGTCATTCGCTAATGGCAAATCCATCTTAATTTTTATTTATACGAGGTCTGCACGTCCACCGCATTCCTGAAGAACTGTCTTAGCAACAGAACTTGATACTGGAGCATGGTGATCGTAAGTCATTGTTGATGTTGCACGACCTGATGTGATTGTACGTAAAGCTGTTACATATCCGAACATTTCAGACAATGGAACCATTGCTTTAACGATACGAGCACCTGAGCGGCTGGTATCCATACCTTCAACCTGACCACGACGTTTGTTCAAGTCACCGATTACATCACCCATGTTCTCTTCTGGAGTAACTACTTCGAGTTTCATGATTGGCTCCATAAGAACTGGTTTAGCTTGAGAGCATGCGTTCTTATAAGCTTGGAGAGCACAGATTTCGAATGACAACTGGTCTGAGTCTACTGGGTGGAATGAACCATCGATAAGACGAACCTTCATTGAATCCATTGGGAAGCCACCAAGAACACCGTTAGCCATTGCATTGATGAATCCTTTCTGAACAGATGGGATGAATTCTTTTGGAATGTTACCACCCTTAACTTCATCGATGAATTGCAATCCGCCTTCTTTGTAGTCTTCATCAACTGGTCCTACTTCAACGATGATATCGGCGAACTTACCGCGACCACCTGATTGCTTCTTGTAAACTTCACGAAGATTAACTGGTTTAGTAATTGCTTCCTTGTAGTTAACCTGTGGTTTACCTTGGTTACATTCTACCTTGAATTCACGTTTCAGACGGTCGATGATGATTTCGAGGTGAAGCTCACCCATACCTGAGATTACAGTTTGACCTGTTTGTTCATCAGTCTTAACTGTAAATGTAGGGTCTTCTTCAGCCAACTTAGAAAGACCAACAGAAAGTTTGTCGAGGTCTTTTTGAGTCTTAGGTTCTACTGCGATACCGATAACTGGATCTGGGAAGTCCATTGACTCGAGAACGATTGGTGCATCCTCGTCGCAAAGTGTATCACCTGTGTGAATATCTTTCAAACCGACTACAGCACCGATATCACCTGCGCAGATTTCTTCAACTGGGTTTTGGTGATTTGAGTGCATTTGGAACAAACGTGAAACACGTTCCTTCTTTCCAGAACGAGAGTTGTAGATGTATGAACCAGCAACTACTTTACCTGAGTATACACGGATAAATGTAAGACGACCTACATATGGGTCAGTTGCAATCTTGAATGCAAGAGCTGCAGTCTTATCTTGTTCATCTGGTTTACGATCTTCTTCCTCTTTTGTTACAGGATTAGTTCCTACAACGTTTGGAGTGTCAACTGGAGATGGAAGGAATGCACAAACATAGTCAAGGAGAGTCTGCACACCTTTATTCTTAAATGAAGAACCACAAAGCATAGGAGTGATTTCCATACTTACAGTACCTTTTCTGATAGCTGCAAGGATTTCTTCTTCTGTGATAGTTGAAGGATCGTCGAAATATTTTTCCATGAGAGCATCGTCAACGTTAGCTGCAGTCTCAAGGAGTTTATCGCGCCATTCTTCAGCTTCTGCTTGTAATTCTGCTGGGATATCTTCAACTGAGTAATCAGCACCCATTGTTTCATCGTGCCAGAAGATAGCTTTCATCTTGATAAGGTCAACTACACCTTTGAAAGATTCTTCAGCTCCGATTGGTATTACGATTGGGCATGGATTAGCACCGAGAACCTCTTTCATTTGTCTTACAACTTCAAAGAAGTCAGCACCTGAGCGGTCCATCTTGTTTACATAACCCATACGTGGCACATTATATTTGTCAGCCTGACGCCATACTGTTTCAGATTGTGGTTCAACACCACCTACAGCACAATATGCGGCAACAGCACCGTCAAGAACACGTAATGAACGTTCAACCTCAGCTGTAAAGTCAACGTGTCCCGGAGTGTCAATCAGGTTAATCTTATATTTATCGCCTGCGTAGTTCCAGTAAGTTGTTGTAGCAGCAGATGTGATAGTGATACCACGTTCTTGTTCTTGCTCCATCCAGTCCATTGTAGCAGCACCGTCATGAACCTCACCGATTTTGTGAGTAAGTCCTGTATAAAAAAGGATGCGCTCAGAAGTGGTTGTTTTACCAGCATCGATGTGTGCCATGATACCGATATTTCGCGTCAAATGCAAATCGCGTTTAGCCATACTTTAATCCTGTTTCTTAATTACCTAAAAACTTAATACCTGTATCAATTAGAATCTGAAATGTGCGAATGCACGGTTAGCTTCAGCCATACGGTGCATATCTTCCTTACGCTTGAATGCTCCACCTTGTTCGTTAAAAGCATCAATTATTTCTGAAGCAAGTTTTTCTGCCATGTTCTTACCAGAACGTTTACGAGCAAAAGAAATCATATTCTTCATTGAAATAGCTTCCTTACGGTCAGCGCGAATTTCTGTTGGCACTTGGAATGTAGCACCACCGATACGGCGGCTCTTTACTTCAACTTGTGGAGTAATGTTTTCCAAAGCCTTTTTCCAGATTTCTATAGATGACTTCTCATCATCTTTCATTTTGTTTTCTACGATAGAGAGAGAATTGTAAAAGATTGAGTATGCAATACTCTTCTTTCCATCATACATAAGGTGATTAACGAATTTTGTCACCTTTACATCACCATAAACTGGATCTGGAAGGATCACACGTTTTTTTGGTTTAGCTTTTCTCATTTGTCTTGTTTGTTTTTAATTCTGTCTGAGGTTGCTTATTTTGTCTTCAACGTTCTCACTTGAACATTTACTCAACCATTTATTAGCTTGCCTTCAAACCAGACGTTGTTAGTTAAAAAATTACTTCTTTGCCTTAGGGCGTTTAGCTCCGTACTTAGAACGACGTTGTGTACGACTTTCTACACCAGCTGTATCGAGTGCACCACGGATAATGTGATAACGTACACCTGGAAGGTCCTTTACACGACCACCACGTACAAGAACGATAGAGTGTTCCTGCAAGTTGTGTCCTTCTCCTGGAATGTAGGAGTTAACTTCTTTTTTGTTTGTCAAGCGAACACGTGCAACTTTACGCATTGCTGAGTTAGGTTTCTTAGGTGTTGTAGTGTAAACACGAACGCAAACGCCACGACGCTGTGGACATGAGTCCAAAGCAGGCGACTTACTCTTGTCTACCAATACCTTTCTACCTTTTCTTACTAATTGTTGAATAGTAGGCATGTTTTTGTTTTTTTTAATTATTATTATTATTTATGTATAAACGTTTTTTTAAATGCTTTCGTCCCCTCTAAAATCACTCGCCTTAAACGAAAAACGCACAATTTAATACAACCCGAATAGACACAATCCGAGCATTATAGTCCAAAAAGCGGTGCAAAGGTAGTAAATTCTTTTCAAACAGCACATTTCTAGAGTATAAAAAATTCAAATCATGATGCAAAAAAGGTTGATCAACCACCGAATTTATGTTTATTTAACATTTTCAAATATCTTTTAACTCCGAAAAAATGAACAAAAATTCAAATATTCCCCAAAATCACAAACAATAAGCCCTCATGAAAAGAGCGAGAAAAGGCGCAATAAAAGCACGTAAAACATGACGGATAAGAGGTGGGAAAACTGACAAACAAATATACTAAGATTTACCAACGTTTTACCACTTATACGACAAGAAAAACATAGTTTAAAAAAATCGGGATCCTAAGTACTGAATAAGACAACAAAATATTAAATGAACAACATCACACATCAACTGTTTTTACGGTAAGAAACGAAACTTTGCCATGCCTTATAGGAATCTGAACAGTAAATTTTCCTTTTACTTTTTTATCTACTCGTTTTGCCGGAATAAATTTCATTTTCCTTACAACCCTTATCGCCTCGTTATCCAAATCTGGTTCAAGTTTGCGAATAACCGCACAATCATAAACTTTTCCTTTCTCGTTTATTCGGCAATCAACGATAATAATACCTGACACATTGCCGGCTGAACGAATCTCGCGAAAATGTTCTTTCAAAAAATCGTTCATTTTACTTTCACCACCCTTATATGCAGGAGGAGTAATAAGCGTTTCCTCAACTTTTCGTGGAGCGATAAAAGGCGAAGGTATGTCAAAATCAAAGAACTGAGCCTTTATATCAAGTGAAACAAAGAATATAAAACTTAAAAGTAAAAGTACACGATTCATAATCTTAAATTGAATAATTATTTAAAATCCGCATTCTCCCGACAAGCATCATTATAAGCACTGACACTTAATAGCTTTCGGTCACAAAATTAATCAAAAAAAATATACAGAAATAATAAATTAGAAAAAAAGTAAAAATATTTATCATTAAATACGCAATTATTATCATTTTATTATTAACTTTGCAAACCAATATACATAATATTAATTATAAAAGATGAAAACAAAGAAAATAAAGACTGCACTAGTTTCAGTATATCATAAAGATGGTCTTGATGAATTACTTGCAGAACTAAACAAAAACGGTGTCAAATTTCTTTCAACAGGTGGCACACAATCATTCATAGAAAGTTTAGGATATCAATGTCAGAAAGTTGAAGAACTTACAACTTATCCATCAATTTTAGGTGGTCGTGTAAAGACTCTTCACCCAAAAGTCTTTGGAGGAATCCTTGGAAGACGTGACTTAGAAAGTGATAAACAGGAAATGGCAAAGTATGAGATTCCAGAGATTGACCTTGTCATTGTTGACCTTTATCCTTTTGAGGAGACTGTTGCATCTACAAATGACGAACCAACAATCATTGAAAAGATTGACATAGGTGGTATCTCACTTATCAGAGCAGCAGCAAAGAATTTCGATGATGTTGTTATCGTACCAAGTAAATCAGAATACAAGCCTTTACTTGACATCATCAAGGCTCAAGGAGCTGAAACAACAAAGGAACAGCGCAAACAATTTGCAGAACGCGCATTTGCTACTAGTTCACACTACGACACAGCAATCCACGCCTACTTTGCCAAATAAATAGCGCATACATAGAGATTTAGAGTATATTAACAGATAAAACCAACAAGCATTATGGGGCTATTCTCATTAACCCAAGATATAGCGATGGACCTTGGCACAGCCAACACCATCATTATCTGTAACGGAAAGATTGTAGTTGACGAACCATCAGTAGTTGCATTAGACCGACATACAAACAAAATGATTGAAGTCGGAATGAAGGCAAAGATGATGCACGAGAAAACACACCCTGACATCCGTACATGCAGACCATTGAAAGATGGAGTCATTGCCGACTTCAACGCATGTGAGCAAATGATGCGTGGTCTGATTAAAAAGATAAGCGCCAGCAAATATTTCTTCACCCCATCTCTTCGTATGGTCATCGGAGTTCCATCAGGTTCTACTGAAGTGGAATTACGTGCAGTACGTGACAGTGCTGAGCACTCAGGTGGACGTGACGTATACCTTTTGTTCGAGCCAATGGCAGCAGCCATCGGTATTGGGCTTGATGTTGTAGCACCTGAAGGCAACATGGTTGTTGACATCGGTGGTGGTTCAACAGAAATCGCAGTCATTTCGCTTGGAGGTATCGTTAGTAACAGTTCCATACGAGTTGCAGGTGACGAGTTAACTGCTGATATTCAAGAATATATGAGTCGTCAGCACAATGTAAAGGTTTCTGAACGTATGGCTGAGCGTATTAAGATTCATGTTGGATCCGCATTAACAGATTTGACTGACAATGCACCTGAGGATTATATTGTCCATGGTCCAAACCGAATCACAGCCCTACCAATGGAAATTCCTGTATGTTATCAGGAAATTGCGCATTGTATCGACAAGTCTGTAGCAAAAATAGAAACTGCGATTCTGTCAGCATTGGAGAAGACTCCGCCTGAGATATATGCCGACATTGTAAAGAACGGAATATGGCTTACTGGTGGAGGTGCATTACTTAGAGGTCTCGACAAGCGACTGACCGATAAGATTCACATTCCATTCCATATTGCAGAAGATCCGCTACACAGTGTTGCAAAAGGAACTGGTAAAGCTCTTAAAAACATAGCAAACTATCCATTCTTAATGAGATAAATAACATTAGAAGATCCATAAAACATGGGTCTTCTAATACTCTATACGTACATAATGCAAAATTTAATAGACTTCATTGTTAAATATAAGTATTGGTTTGTATTTCTCTTACTTGAGGGATTCAGCCTTTCTTTATTGTTCCGTTTTAACAACTATCAGGGCAGTGTGTTTTTCACTAATGCAAATTCCATGGTAGGAGGTCTATACAATACAGTTAATGGAGTAACGTCGTACGTAAACTTAGGGGAAGTCAATGCAAAACTTGAATCAGACAATGAATTATTACGTGCCGAGATACATGAGATGAAACGCATATTAGCGGAGCATCGTGTAGACACGCTGAAATTCAACGGATTCAATCGCGGTCGGTTCAGATTTGTCGGAGCGCAAGTGATTAATGCCACTCTGCATCAAGGAAATAACACAATAACCATTAATAAAGGACAGAAAGATGGCATAAAACCAGAAATGGGTGTTATCTGTTCAAGCGGTGTTGTAGGAATTGTTTATCTTACAAGCGATCACTATTCTATTGTGATTCCTGTAATAAACGCAAGTTCAAAAGTAAGTTGCCGATTGGGTAAAAGCAACCATTTCGGAACTTTACAATGGCATCATGGAGACCCAGAGCATGCTCAGATGATAGGAGTGCCATTACATGTCAAAATCAAAAAAGGACAACTGATAGAGACAAATGGATTCTCTGACATATTCCCTTCATCAATTCCAATTGGTAGAGTTGAAGACGTAGAGCCATCACAGGATGGGTTATCACATCTCATAACTGTCAAATTATCAACCGATTTCAATTCGTTACAGAACGTAAGTGTTATAACTAACTATTCACATGCGGAGAAACGATTATTGGAGCAAAAAGCAGACTCATTGTTAGAAGGTAACGACGAAGAGAGTTTTTATTGATTATTTTGAATCAGCAAATAGCCACAACAACAAACAAACCACATATAAAAGACCAAGTCAATGGGATATAGTACATTAATGAGATTAGCGCGTTTCGCAGTACTTCTGATAGTGCAGTTGGTAATATTAAACCACCTCCACTTATTCGGTTATGCGACACCGCTTCTTATTGGTTACATGATAATTTGTTTTGAGACTGGTACATCACGTATGTCATTGTTACTATGGGGATTTGCCATAGGTATAATATATGACATTTTCTCTAATACTATAGGGATAGCAGCTTCAAGTTGCACTTTATTGGCAATGATTCAGCCTTATCTGGTTAAATTATATATGCCACGAGATATCAACGAATCATTTAAACCGACAATACAGACTTTAGGTATCCAAAAATATTCATGGTATGTGTTATCTATGATGGGAATACTTCATTTTGTATTCTACTTCCTACAGGCATTCACCATGGCTGATATTTGGTTAACTATAGGTGCTATGATTGGTGGCACATTATTATCATCAATATTAATTGTATGCGTTGAATTCATCCTCCATTATTTAAACAACGAGGACGAGAAAGTTAAAATTTAATCACACGTATACCATTTATTATTAAGCACTTATATAAGCAATAGAATATATAAGAATTGAATTGTAAAGCATTCTTGTCATGAAAGATGTGTTTTTAGAACGGAGAAAATTTGTAATTGCAGGAATTGCATTATTTGTAGTGTTTGTCTACATATGCAGACTAGCATATCTTCAACTTGGGCAGAACGATTATAAAGACACCGCAATTCACAATGCCATATACAATAAGGTTTTATTCCCATCACGAGGAGCGATATATGACAGAAACGGGAAATTATTAGTATATAATCAACCCGCATTCGATGTTATGGTTATCACACGTGAAATTAATGACTTGGACACTCTGGCATTATGTAACACACTGGGAATAAGTAAGGATGAATTTATTAAGATTTTATCTAACATAAAAGACACAAGCAAGAATCCAGGTTATTCATCGTATTCACAGCAACTATTCATACCTCAAATACCAGCATCGGAATACTCCATATTACAAGAGAAATTATTCCGTTTTAAAGGTTTTTATGTTCGTGAGCATAATATCCGTCAATATACATATCCCAATGCCGCACATATCTTAGGCGACATTGCAGAAGTATCGCCTACAGACATAGAAAATGACGATTACTACAAATCAGGAGACTACATAGGCAAACAAGGAGTAGAAAGATCATACGAGAAGGAACTACGAGGTACTAAGGGAGTTGAGGTATTATTACGTGATTCACGTGGAAAGATCCAAGGAAGATACCGAAACGGAGAATTTGATTCAGTACCTCGTCCTGGGAAGGATTTGCGATTAAGTATAGACATTGAGTTACAGGCATTAGGCGAGCGTCTTATGTCTGGAAAACGAGGAAGTATTGTTGCGATTGAACCAAGTACAGGAGAAATTCTTTGTTTGGTATCCTCACCTACATACGATCCACGCAATCTTATTGGAAAAGAACGCGGTAAACATATTCTAAGTATGGTACAAGACCAAAGGCGTCCTATGTTAAATCGTGCAATAGCAGGAGCTTATCCTCCAGGTTCAACATTCAAGCCATCCCAAGGTCTTACATTTCTTCAAGAGGGAATTATCAATACTGGAACACCATTTCCATGTACAGGTGGATTTAAATACAAGAACATGAAAGTCGGATGTCATGGTCATCAATCCCCTATTGCATTGATTCCGGCATTGGCAACATCATGTAACGGATATTTCTGTTGGGGATTGTACCATATGTTCAATAACAGAAGCAAGTATAGTAGCACAAATGAGGCCATGACTACATGGAAAGACTATATGGTCTCAATGGGATTTGGATATAAATTAGGTATAGACCTTCCTGGTGAAGTACGAGGAATGATACCGAATGCCGAGTATTACACTAAGCATTTGAATCACTGGAATGCATTATCGGTCATCAGTATATCCATTGGTCAGGGAGAGGTTACACTTACCCCTCTTCAGATAGCCAATCAAGGAGCAACTATTGCAAACAGAGGTCATTACATAACTCCACATATCGTAAAGTCAATTAAAGGTGGTAGTATTGCCGATAGTTTGAAGGCGGTGCATCACACAAAGGTTAGTCCAAG
>JAGABW010000103.1 GCA_017614465.1 Bacteroidaceae bacterium
GCAAGTCGCACTTCATGGAAACAAGAAGAGACACACTCCTCCAGATCATCGAAAGTAGTCTCACTCCAACATTGTTTCACAACCCCACGTGTCACTGGCACCCTTATTCCCAAGAACCTGTCGCCTTCACCATATTGTCCCGGACCGGTCTTAAAGAATCGGGCGAGATGGGCAACCTGTGACGGGTCTTGTTTGTCCATCATCTCATTCAACAATCTGTTCATACACTTATCTTCTGGGGAATAACCCATTAGCGATTTATCTGTTCAATAAATATTTTGACAGAGAATCAGTCATCTATTGCCGATTCCCTGTCAATCTCACATCATTTTTTTGATTATTTGAATATCAACTGTGCATAGTTATATAATCCATATTTCCACACAACGAAATCGTGTTGGCCTTCTGGATATTGAATCAAAGTACATGGCACCCCATTCTTATCGCAGAAATCTTTAAGACGAGAACTGTTAAACATCAATCCGTCTTTGCTTCCACAAACCATCCACAAGAGTTTGTTTTCAGCCTTTGTCTTTTCCACATTTGGGATAAGTTGTTCAGGTTGTTTTGTGTTTGGAGCAGAAGAGAAACCGCCTACATATGCAAATTTATCAAGATTGCCCAGACCGAAATTCAATGACTGTCCGCCACCCATTGATAAGCCGGCGATTGCACGATGTGACTTGTCTGTATATGTCTTGAATGTCTTTTGAATGAACGGAATAAGATCATTCAGGAGGTCTTGTTCAAAAATCTCGAATCCCTTCACCATCTCAGGTCCATAGATATTACCTTCAGGTTTATCATTAGGAAGAGCACGTCCGTTTGGCATAACGATAATCATTGGTTCTGCCTTTTTCTGAGCATAGAGATTATCCATTATCACATTTGGAGTTCCTAACATCCATTCCTTGTGATCGCCACCGATTCCATGAAGCAGATACAATACAGGGTATTTTTTCTTCTTATCATATTTTGGAGGCAGATAAACTGTAGCCCTACGTGTTGTACCAACGGTTTTTGATTTATATTCAATCTCTTTTATTGTTCCTCGATCGATATCGGCTGTAACCTGATCAAACGAAGCAGGTGCAGGAATATAATCATTAAAAGTAACATTTATCTGTGGACGTGGTCCGAATCCTCTGTTACCTGGTTGTGCGTTTGCTCCAACCGACACTGCCATAGCCAAAAGGGCTGCAAAATATAATTTTTTCATAATTAGGTTTTGATTGTTTTTTATTGTTAACTGTTACTTATGACTATTGAAACGCCAAAAGGTTTGTTTCACATTATTCATTTACCAGGAATTTTCCGTCGCTGTTTACACCTTCAGCTGAGACAAAGATATTCTTTGCTGTGTAATTGTTATAGAACTCAACTGTAGCCATTCCGTTGGCATCGGTTTTAACATTGGCATCCCAATAGATTGTACGTCTGAAATCTTCCATCGGAGGTAGGATGCTATAGTCATCCATTTCAAACTCTGTAGGTTTGTTATATCCGTCGAAATGAGTGCGTCGCAAGCCCTTTACCTTGATATCAAATTTTGGATGTGTGTAAACATATGCTACTACAGGCTTCATTGAATACAAATCAGATGAGACAATGAAGTTCTGCAATGCACTTATATCATCAGAGATATAAACACTCTTTACTTCATCCAGAGTCAATGGCATAGTTATTGCAGCTGATTTCTGATTGACACCATAATATGTAAAACGTGGAGAAGTCATATTACTGATTGTACAGAATGAATTATCCACAATCCACACGATTGGTCGTCTGTCGTATGAAAGTCCATTACGTTGCAATTCGATAGGTCTCTCGCTTGAAGAATACATAACATCATCAATCACCTCCTGGATACTCTTATTTTGTTCCGCTGCCATACTTTCAATGTCATAAACCTTATCTGAATTTCCATAAACGAGGATTCTATCTGGTACTTCTCCAGGCACGCCCATAACCAACGGATTCTTTTCCATAAGCCAATCGTCAAAATTAGGCACCACCTCACCCAAGTCGTTCATCCTGTCGGTATCATAGTCACAATCATAGTATATCTCAGATTTCTTTTTGGCAAATTTCTCATCAAACCAAGTAACACGCAAATCGCCTAAGATTCTTCTGGCCTTCACTTTTACGGTTGGTAAGACGAAATTGCGGTCTGACAGTTTCAAACGAGTTGACGGATCTATTGTTTTTCCGTTTTTATCCACAGTTTTCATTTGCTCTGGTTTCTCAACAGGAAGTTGAACCATCTCATAAGGCGATAACAATCGTTTTTCAGGAGAGAAATGGCGGTCAATTCCGATAATATAATTCTCTGGTTTATCGTCTTTTGTTGATTTTATCATGAGATCCCAGTTTTCATAGATAGCAGGTAATTTGAAAGCGTATCGTCCCAGACTATCTGTAACAGCAGAACCTTTCATATGTTCACCTTTTGCATTATACAGATAAGCATCTAACTCAACATTCTCCACACCTTTTCTTTTTTTTCTGTGAGATAAACGTCCATAGATATACAATCCATCTTCGTATGGCTGAGCCTTATCAACTTTCTTTTGTCCTGTCATCATCATCCAGTCGTAGCGTCGCCATCCCTGAACCATCATAAGCAGGTCGGCATTACGTCGGTGTTCATCATCATCTGATTCGAAATAATAATCAGGATTCTCGATATATCCCTTCACTTCGCTTGCCAACAACATCCATGTCATCGCATTACCGACCTTACCATTAGTCATTGTGGCTGCATCGGTTGCCGAGAAAGAAATAGATGAATTCGGTTGTGACTTGATTTCAACCCTTACCTTTCCACATGGAGTCAGATCTGGAGTTTTTGTAGTCACATAAATACTGTCATTCGATGATATTTCCGGATAGATAAAGAACAGGCGTTCAGACAATATACGTCCTTCAGAGTTAAATATGGTCAATTGATTCACACCACCAGACATTGATGGGCGATCAAACTGTAATGTCATTTTAGGATTAGCGGTCATTGTGTCGCATAAAACCACATTACCGTTATGCATCACTGTGTATCCAAGCAGTCTGCCAACAACCTCATTGCTACATTTGAGTCTTGCGTAGATATCATCCCCTTTAAGCATATCGAGATTCAGTGTAACACCCTCAAGTCGGGCTTCAGGCATATCCACAGTCCTTGTCTTACCTTTCTTATCAGACAACTGCAAAGTGTATTTCATTCCATTTGGAACAAAATCGAAGACGCCACGTCCTAATTCATCAGTCTGAACATCAACGACTTTTGTTTTATTTGCATCATACAAGGCTCCAGTTGTCTGCATGTGATAACCTTCTTCGTCGGTTACATCGATTGCAACTCTGCTCTGGAGTCCTACAACCAAATCACCACCTTCAGGGTATATTCCGATTCTCAGATTCTTTGCAGCAGCCTCAAGAGCTTTCTTAGAAGAATTCGATGATGTCTCCACACGAACGTTAGGTAATCGGTGATGTATGTTTTCTGGGGCGATAGACGGATTTGCGTAATCGCCATAAACCTCAGGTTTTTCGAATACAGGGAATGTTCTGGAGAACAAAGCAGGTGTACCCCAGTTGGTCATGTAACGTGTGAAAGCTCTAACCTCATAGAATCCAGAAGGTCCCACAATACTGTCAAGAGCGATATCTCCTTCAGCTTCACCATTCTCCAACAAGAGTGTGCGACGTTCAATCACATCGCCTATAGGATTAACCAATTCCACATATAGGTTTTTGCTGATATTAGATTTCTTCTCGTTATCCATACGAGTGACATACGCCTTAAATCTGATGATTTCTCCTTTAAAATAACCTGTATTGTCAAAATGGAGATAAACCTTTTCTTGTGGAGCTAACTTATTGAAATTCATTGCTGTGTTCATATACCCCAACAGATTTCTCACCTGTTCATTCTTGTCTGTTTCCTGAGCAAACACACCTACGGCATTCAAAAAAAGCAATAATACTAATATGTTCTGTTTCATAATTATGTTTGTATTAAGTATAAGATCTATTATCTATAGATAAGACTTCGGTTGATTCTTTATTTACAACATTCGATAAAGTAATATCATAAATTATTATAAAGATTTCTTCAACAAATCTATCATCTCTGTGTATTCAGAATCAGAAAGATACACTTTTCCTGGATTCATTTGGAATACGCCACCATAATCAGGACCGTCAACATATTTAGGTACTAAATGGAAATGCAGATGACACAACTTGTCGCTGTAAGCACCATAATTGATTTTCTCTGGATTAAAGGCCTTCTGCATGGCAGCAGTTACTTTACAGACATCTGCCATAAACGCATTACGGTCATTCTCCGACAACTCATTTAAATCATTGATATGATCCTTGTAAGCTACAAGACAACGGCCTCTATAAGTTTGTTCCTTGAATAAAAACACACGAGACACACTAAGGTCTGCTATTTTTATCATTAATTTATCATAACTGTCTGTACAATACAGACAATCAGCAGGATTACTATACATGATTATATTTGTATTAAGTTAATTATTTTTTCTTTTAATTGATCTACAGAAAAAAACTTCTTCTGATAGTGTATATTATGCAAATATAA
>JAGABW010000104.1 GCA_017614465.1 Bacteroidaceae bacterium
ATGCAGGTTATGTGATTTCAGCAGCACAGTCAAGTCCACTCGACCAGACACTTAGATTCTCACTTGCATTCGACATGGACGGTCTGGGTGACTTGCTCGGAAAAAAGAGACGATAAAACATTGAATAATCACAACAAAAGGTGACATAAACAGTGAAAGTTAATTCTGCTAAAGCATGGTTTTACGTTTCACGTCCCAAAACACTTACAGGAGCCATGGCTCCTGTTATTGTTGGTGGGGCAATGGCGTGGTTTCAAAATAACAGTCTATCAGTTGTAACATTTGTATTATGTTTGCTATTTGCAATAATCATGCAGATTGATGCAAATATCATAAACGATTATTTCGACTGGAAAAAAGGAACTGACAGAGAAGACCGATTAGGTCCTGAACGTGCATGTGCTCAAGGATGGATAACACCGAGCGCAATGAAGATAGCAATTGTAATAACAACCATTATTGCATGTGCTGTCGGATTACCTCTCGCTCTAACTGGCGGATGGTGGTTGATTGGTATCGGATTAATATGCGTGATATTCAGTTTCCTTTACACCACATATATGTCTTATCATGGTTTGGGCGACATTCTTGTGATTCTCTTCTTCGGTTTAATACCCGTTGGATTCACATATTACGTACAAACTCATGAATGGAACATATATATTATACTTTTTGCACTTGCCCAAGGACTTGTCACCGACAACCTGCTTATCGTAAATAATTACCGTGATTACTATCAGGACATGATAAGCGGTAAGAAAACGATTATTGTTAGATTTGGAAAAGCTTTCGGACTTTGGGCATATCTTTTTCTTGGAATAATAGCATGTGCCTTGTCTGTTACCACACTCATTCTAATGAAAGGAGAAATATGGCAAACTACATTGTTATTGCCATATATACTACTTCACACCATTGCTTTCATGAAGATGAGAGAACTAAAAGGGCGTGAGCTCAATAAGGTTCTAGGAGAAACTGCACGCAACATCTTCTTATTCGCCCTACTACTATCATTGGGAATAGTATTATAATTGATAATAAGGTAAACTCCTGTTTTCAACAATAAACACTCAATAATCTGTTCTGTCATCCTTATCAAGCCATAATTTAAAGACTTGTGCACCTTCTTCGGACATAAGACTGAAAGCTGGGACAGATCTAAGATTAGGACTCACATTGATTTCACGATATATAAAATCATCGTCAAACCCACCGTTGGCAGCATCTGCCCGTGTTGCAGCATAATATATACGAGAGATATGTGACCAGTAAATGGCACCAAGACACATTGGACATGGTTCACAAGATGTATAAATCTCGCATCCCTCGAGTATAAAAGTATTGAGTTTTTTACACGCAGCACGTATTGCATTTACCTCAGCATGTGCTGTAGGATCATTATCAGGAGTTACACTATTAGAACTTTCGGCAATAATCTCACCGTTTCGTACTATTACGGCACCAAATGGTCCCCCACCCTTGTTGATACTTGCTTTGGCCAATTCTATTGCCCTCTGCATATATTTTTCGTTCATGTCCATAACAATAATCTTTTATAGTATGACTATCTGTGGCAAATATATATAAAAAAATGATTATATGTAATAATCATGTATATTTTTTGCTTCATCAGAACGAAAAAACTGGATAAGATTATTATGAACGGCATATATCATACATAATTGGTATGATGTTTTAAAAAACAAATCCGTCATTCTGTTCACTTCACAAAATGACGGACCTGATATATTTGGTTTCAAAAGAATGTCTTATTGTTTTTGAATCAAGACAACAGCATAAGCGCTGATACCTTCTTCACGACCTGTAAATCCAAGTTTTTCTGTTGTAGTGGCTTTTATTGACACATCGTCGGTATCAATGGACATACATTCAGCCAACACGAATTTCATTTCTGGAATATGCGGATTCATTTTTGGTCTTTCGGCACATATTGTAGCATCAATATTACCAATCTCATATCCTTTATCGCGTATCAGTTCACATGTTTTACGCAACAATATCTTACTATCAATACCATCAAACTCATCTGAGGTATCAGGGAAATGATAACCTATATCACGCATATTTGCCGCTCCAAGCAATGCGTCGCATATGGCGTGGATTAAAACATCAGCATCGCTGTGACCTAACAATCCGAGTTCGTGTTCCAATTTAATTCCACCGATCCACAAATCTCTTCCTTTTACAAGTTTATGGACATCGAAGCCCATCCCTACTCTGATTTTCATATAATATTGTTTTAAGGATTTATTCCCAGCATTGAATAATTATGTTGCTGTTTTTCTGACGAAACAATGCACCATAACCACACTGTTTGTTATTCTTATACTCTCCATAATAGAAATCACCGTTAGTATAAAAATACAATCCATAGCCATGGCGTTCGTTGTTAAGAGTTTCGCCTACATATTTATCTCCATTCGGATATAATAGCACAAGGAATTTGTTCTTGTCTTTTATTTCTTTTGTAACGTTGATTTTCTCGTTATACTTCATTATGTATAACGGATTACCAGTTGAAAGGTCATAAGCTATATAATGGTCGTTAGTTCCCACTTTTGCAATCTGTGTACCTTTTTTGATACCGAAAGCTAAATTACCATTACGATATAAGCCATAAACCTCACCATCGGAATCGGCAAAGAAAGAACCATATCCATATATTTCACCTGCAGGTGTGACTTGACCAAAATATTGTCCCGACATAGATTTTACAACCCCAGACACATATTCTGATATTTGATCAACATATGCAGCTTTATATTCAAATGGTATTATAGGATATTTATCAACCATATTAGCTTGTGCACTGATTTTTAATGGTAAAAATGCAATTCCAAATGCAACAAGCAAACACTTTACATTAAATTTCATTTTCATGACAAATTATATACGTACTAAATTTTTACCTTGATAAATAATTTATTTATTTTGCAAAATTAGTGATAAAAGATGAAAAAACACCATTATATTCTGAAAAGTAATAATAAAATCAGTAAATTTTAAAAAAAATCATATCTTGATTAAACTAAATTGAAAAAAAATAATCTTTAATAACAAACGAAATAACTTTTATTGATGTTATAAATCATTATCTGATATTTTGCCTCAATTAAGATATACAAAACGAGAATAAAATCAAAGAGTAATAATCTAAGAATACAATAAATAATGAAACGATTTTTTATTTTTACACTGACATTGCTTTGCTGCATATTCGTTTCAGCTCAAAGCAAATATCAAATAAACGGTACTGTTATAGAAAAGGAAACAAACGAGGCTGTGCTATCAGCAACAGTCCAACTGCTTGCACTTCCAGACAGTACATTCAAATCAGGAACAACAACAAACGCTCAGGGAGGGTTTGTATTCAACAACATAAATAAAGGTAAATATACGATTAAAATATCATATATCGGATGCCACACAAAATACATCAACTTGGACCTCACAAATAAAAATGAAAAGAAAGTTGATATCGGTTATATTACATTACTTACTAATGCCATTATGCTTAAAGAGGCACAAGTAACTGCACATGCTTCTAAAGTGAGTGTGTCGGGAGATTCGTTGGTATATAATGCCGCCGCATACCGCACACCAGAAGGAAGTGTGTTAGAAGACTTGGTAAAACAGCTTCCTGGAGCAAAGGTGGACAGCGAAGGAAACATCACAATTAATGGTAAATCTGTTTCAAAAATTCTTGTTGACGGCAAAGAATACTTCCTTAACGACAAATCTGTTGCAATGAAGAATATCCCAACAGAGATGATTGATAAGATTAAGTCATATGACCGTAAAAGTGACTTAGCACGTGTAACTGGTATTGACGACGGAGAAGAAGAGACAGTATTGGACCTCACCGTTAAGAAAGGAATGAACAATGGATGGTTTGGCAACGTGAATTTAGGTGCTGGAACAAAAAGCAGATATTCAGAGCGCTTATTTGTACAACGTTTCAACGATAATACCCAGTTATCTGTTGTTGGTGGTGCTAACAACGTCAACGATATGGGATTCGGTGGCGGTGGTGGCCGTGGCTGGGGACATGGTGGCAACGGACTAAACACAAGCAAGGAAATAGGTACAAATATTGCCACATTAGGCAAGAACATCGAAGTGGGTGGTAGTGTTCTTTATCGCTACAGGGGTAATGACACTGAAAGCCTAAGTTCATCAGAGGAGTACAATGCCGGATTGGGTAAATTTAATGAAGGACGCAGTAAAAGTCTTTCAAGTAATGGCACATTCAATACTCAATTCCGTATAGAATGGAAGCCTGATACTACAATCAACATCATATTCCGACCAAACTTGTCATATTCAAGAAATAGAGGTTATAATAACAGTAACACAGCAGGTTACAACGAAGATCCAAACGACATAACAGACAATGTACTTGATTATAATTCAGAAATCTCGAATCAAATGGAGATGGCGAGAAACGGCATGGAAGTAGCGCCAAGCACGATAATAAACAACCTTATGGATATCGTGGCAAATACCAACGACAGCCGTCAGCAATCATATAGCACAAGTACAAACTTTAATGGAGAAATTCAGGCTAACAAAAGACTTAACGACAACGGCAGAAACATTACTCTGCGTATAAATGGAGGTTTCTCTGAAAGCAAAAGCAAACAACTTTCAACTGCCAATGTATATAAGATTAAGGAAGGTAGGACCATCAACAACTTGTACTATAATACCCCAGGTAGCAATCATAACATTGCTGCACAATTGACATACAGCGAACCTATTGCTAAACGCACATACTTGCAATTTAGCTACAGATTCCAATACAGTTATTCAAAGAACGACAGAAAAGCATTCTTCTATGATTCACAAGCTTACCAAGACTTGAATAATGCTTTGAACGTGTACAGATATGACATACCAGCCATATTGAAATTCATGGACGAAGCAAACTACATGATGCGCGACACATTAAGTCTCAGTCAGTTCTCTGAATATAGAAATTACAATCAAACTATAGGACTTTCATTCAGAAAGATTACAGATAACATTAATTTAAGCGTTGGAGTAGATGCGCTTCCACAACATACTACACTCAACTATGAATACCTCGGTATAGAATATCCAGAGGTGACACGTAATGTATTAGACTTTGCTCCACGTGTGAATTTCAGATACAGTTTCAATAAACAGACCCAACTTAACATCCGTTACAATGCTCGTACAAGTCAGCCAAGCATGACAAACTTGCTCGACATAGTGGATCCAACAGACCCAATTAACAAAACTGTTGGTAATACAAGTTTGAAACCATCACTCACACATAGTGCAAACATCTTCTTTAACACATACAATGTAGAACACCAACGTAGTATATATACTTATACAAACTTTGGAACCACTCATAATAGTATTTCAAACAAGACCATATATGTTGAAGAAGGTAAAGGTAAAGGTACTCGCATAACTCAACCAAAGAACATCAATGGTAACTGGAACGTTGGCGGAGGTCTCGGTTTCAACACAGGACTGGGTAAGAATAAAGCATTCACTCTCGGAATCAACACTGGCGTTAATTTCAAAAATAACGTAGGTCTCTTTAGTAGTGCTATACAGAATGGAGACAATAATACAGAGGATGAAGAAGGACAAAAAGACCTAAGTATTGAGGAGATAAATGAGATTATTAGAAATTCTGAAGACAAAAAAACTGTTACCAAAGAGTTGAGACTTACAGAGGATTTAGATTTATCTTATCGTACAGAAGCCTTTAGTATATCTCTTACTGGTTCACTCACATACACCCATTCTAAGAATAGTATCAACGCAAGTAACAATCCAAACACATATAACTTCTCATATGGAACAGAATTCCAATGGACAATGCCATGGGGAACTCAACTTGCAACCGATATAGGTATGAACAGCCGCAGAGGATATGCCAAAAAAGAAGACAACACAAACGAACTCATTTGGAATGCACAAGTTAGTCACTCATTCTTACGTGGTAATGCCCTCACCCTATCACTCTCTGTAAACGACATTCTCGGTCAGCAGAGCAACATAAGTCGTATGATTTCAGCCTCAATGCGTAGCGATACGAGATATAACTCTATATACCAATACGCCATGCTTCGTGCAACATATCGTTTCAGTATATTTGGAGGTAAAAACTCAATGGGAACAAATAACGAACGACAAGGCTGGGGCATGGGATTCGGAGGAGGAAGACCACCAATGGGTGGAGGCCGATTCTAACAGAACGACTAAGAGCAAAGAAACACAAACTCTTTGCTCTTTTTTTGTTTTAAACGATAGTAAAGCCTGTCAATTGTTAATTATAGTTCTACATAATTATATTATACACATTAATTCTGCTGATAAACAGACTTTTTAGTTAACTTATTTTGCTGTTTAAGATTAATTGATTAATTTTGAGGCGTGAAAATTATGAGATGTATGATAAATTCCTTTTAGAATTAGTGCAGACATTACTATTATTAATTTTTAATATAGAAAATCATAGGTAAATAAGTATTTTTACAATTTAATCAATAACTAATTTTTTTTATGAAACTTAAGAAAAGATTGCTTTTATTTGCATGTGCCACTATGTTGTCATCTGTACAATTAATGGCACAAAGATGGGTTGGAACATGGGCAACAGCAGAAATGCTTGTTGAAACTCATAATCAACCACCTTCACCTGGATTATCAGGAAACAGTTTCAGACAGATTGTACAAACATCTATCGGTGGTGAGACTATTCGTCTGAAATTATCAAATGAATTCAGTAACGGTACTACAGAAATCAAAAGTGTGGATATTGCAGTGGCTAAAACTGCAGGTTCAAGTGCTGAAATCGAAGAGAGCACAAAAAAGACATTGAAGTTCAATGGTTCTGAACGTGTTGTAATGGCAGCAAAGGGCATGGTTACATCCGACCCTATTTCATTCCACTTGGAACCACGCCAGAATGTTGCTATCACAATCCACTATGGAAGCTGTAACAACAACAATATTACAGGTCACCCATCAAGCCGTACAACAAGTTATCTCGTAAGCGGTAATACATCTGATTTCTCAAACGCCATAACAACAGAACACTGGTATAATATTTGCGGAATAGATGTTCAAACCACAGATCCTTCAACTTGTGCTATAGCTGTGTTAGGTAACAGTATTACAGACGGACGTGGTAGTACAACAAACAACCAGAACAGATGGCCAGACGTATTGTCAAAAGCACTCTTGGCAAACGAAGCTACAAAGAATATCGGTGTCCTCAACTTAGGTATCGGAGGTAACTGTGTAGTAGCTGGTGGACTTGGTCCTGCTGCTTCTCAGCGTTATGCACGCGACTTGTTCCAGGATGGTGTTAAATACATTATTCTTTATGAAGGAATCAACGACTTAGGATATGCAGGAAATGGTGTTACAACAGCTAATAACATAATCAATATCTTCAAAAAAATTATTTCTGAAGCTCATGAACGTGGTATATGGGTGTATGTTGCAACAATCACTCCATTCAAGAATAACAGTTATTACACTGCAGATCACGAAAGAGGTCGTCAGGCATTCAACCAATGGGTTAGAGCTGGAGAAGGATTCGATGGTATCATCGACTTCGATGCTGCAGTACGCAGCACTTCCGACCCAGAAGCCCTTAACAGTAATTTCTTGTTCGAGAACGACTATCTGCACCTTAATGCTGATGGATATAAGTTAATGGGAGAAAGTGTTGACATTTCTCTTTTCACACGCACCGACTCACCTACTTACACAGATCCTGCAGCAGACAAGGAGATTCTGTACTTTGAAGCAGAAGACATGATCAATACAGCAATTGGAACAAATTTCCAGACTATATCTGACGATAATGCTTCAAACAGCAAATACCTTAAGACAGTTGTTCACAACAGCAACCTGCCTTCTGATCAGAAATGCTACCTCAATGCAGAATTCACAACTACTCAAGATGGTCCATATTATCTCTATGCGAGAATCAACAGCAACTCATATGATGAAGACTCATATTATGTAAAGATTGATAACAGTGATTATGCTCGCTGTAATGGTCTTAACACAGGTGGCAGTTGGACATGGCTCAATTTAGGTAGTTTTGCTGAATCATCACTTAACCTTAATAACCTCTCAAAAGGCAAACATACAATAACAATTGCAAGCCGTGAATCTGGATGCTGCATCGACCGTATCTGTATTTCCAACTACGATCAGGCACCATCAGGAAAAGGTGGAAGCGACAATATCCCATTAGTTGCAGAATCTGCATCAGAAGGACTATGGATTGAAGCTGAAAACATGAAGAATGACAAATTCGGAGGCAATATCCGTCTTGTAAGCAGTAATGATGCAAGTGACTACAAGTATCTTGAAACAATTAGCGGTTCTTCAAGTTGCTCAACAAATGAAGCAGATATGATTCAAGCTACATTCACTCTTAACGAAACTGCATCATATAAATTGTATGCACGTGTTAAGTGTAACAGTTATGATTCTGACTCATATTACATCAAGTTCGACAACGGCACATTTGCACGTGCTAATGGATTGAACACTAACGGTGAATGGAAATGGTTAGACTTGATTTCATTTATCGATGATGGAAACACTGTTTCACGCAATTTGTCACAAGGTAAGCACACATTAACTATTGTGACACGCGAAGCAGGTGCATGTATCGACAGAATCTGGATTACAAGTTCATCATCAACTCCAGAAGGATATGGTAAAGGTAATCAAACTGCAACAAGCATAAGCAACGTAGAGAGATCAGCTAACAATACAGAATTGAAGATATATAATCTTGCTGGTCAACCACTTTCTAAACCACAAAAGGGTTATAACATCATCAATGGCAAGACTGTATTCATAAAATAACAATAATTTTATAATACAAATTAATTAACAACTGACCTGACTAATAAATAATAGCAGGTCAGTTGTTTTTTTATATCGTAATGCTTACTAAACACCTACTTTTGTCATACAAGCCATATGTTTTTAACAACAAGTAAGGATTATCGGGCAAAATATATGCAATATCGTAAAAGACACATAGATAATACAGATTTTTTTTGTACATTTGTGGCGAAAATAAAACAGACAGGAAATGGAACAGAAGAATCCAACAGCAATTCTCTTGCTTTGCTGCCCAGACAAACAAGGTATTATCACCGATATAACAAAATTCCTCACAGACAATAGTGGAAACATCGTTTACATAGACCAATATGTAGATAATGTTGACAGCATGTTATTCATGCGTATAGAATGGGAACTTGCAAAATTCGTTATTCCACGTGAAAAAATAAGTGAATACATCCATACATTATTTGCAGGACGCTATGATATGGATTTCAACATTTATTTTAGTGACGAGAAACCTCGTATGGCAATCTTTGTAAGTAAGATGAGCCATTGTCTATACGACTTGTTGGCAAGATACAAGGCTGGTGAATGGAATATTAATATTCCTTGTATCATAAGCAACCACGAGAATCTAAGATATGTGGCTGATCAATTCAATATCCCTTACTACGTTTGGTCAATAAATAAAGACCATTCTAACAAAGACGAGGTTGAGAAAGCCGAAATGGATTTGTTGAAGAAGGAAAAGATTACATTCATTGTTCTTGCAAGATACATGCAGATTATCACAGACAAGATGATTGCTGCATATCCACATCATATCATCAATATCCACCACTCATTCCTTCCTGCGTTTATCGGTGCAAAACCATATCATCAGGCATACGAACGTGGTGTGAAGATTATCGGTGCTACAAGTCACTATGTGACAAACGAGCTCGATGCTGGTCCGATTATCGAACAAGATGTTGTACGTATCACACACAAAGACACTCCTGACACATTAGTTTTAAAAGGTCGCGACCTTGAAAAAATCGTTTTGTCAAGAGCCGTTACTAAGCATATCGAACGTAAGATATTAACTTACAAGAACCGAACTGTGATTTTCAGTTAACAAGCCAACAATAATACATAAAAATAAGCCTACTTCAGTTATTTGCATAATGAAGTAGGCTTTTATTATACTGTTATCCTGAATAGGATTATTCAAAGAATGTGAAATTGACCGATCCATATGTTCTATGATCAATACATCTTGGATGCGATGTGAAATCATAGGTCTTACCATGTTCAAGAACAAACAATCCACCTTCATTGAGAATATTCTCTTGCGACAGAACCAAATCCGGTATCTCGGCAAGATTCTCAAGGGCATATGGAGGATCGGCAAAAATAAAGTCATAACCAGAAGAGAAACTTCCTTTCAAGAACTTAAACACATCGGCATGTAACAAGCGCCAGTTAGGATCGCCCAGTGCTTTAGCCGTCTTCTGTAAGAACTGACAGTGCTTAAAGTCTTTTTCTACAGAAACTACCCTACTGCATCCACGACTCAGCAACTCAAGGCTGATACTTCCCGTACCAGAGAAAAGATCCAATGCTATCGGCTGGGCATCAAAATCAATATAATGGTTAGAAAGTATGTTGAACAGTCCTTCTTTAGCAAAGTCGGTTGTAGGACGCGATTTGAACGTATTAGGCACATCGAATCGTTTACCTTTGTATTTTCCTGAAATTATGCGCATATCTTTATTCTATCTGATAAGCAAAGATTATTTGTATATACTTATGTTGCATAAACTAAAAAATGAAGAATCTCCAGATTCTGGATCTTCTTCATTTTTAGTTTATAATTCATTTTATGATTATTCCCAGTTACCTGAAAGTTTGTTCTGTGGGTCTCTGATGTCACCCACACGCAAACCATACCATTCACCTTCCAAATCGTCTTCGTTATCGGCGAACAGGTCAGCACGGTTCTTACCTTTCTTCTTAAGATCAGACTTAAGTCCTTTGATTTTCTTAGCGTTCATACCGTCAAGATAATCATCGAGACTTGCACGGATTTCCAATACTTTATCCCAAGCCTTTGAGTTTACGTTGAAAGCCTCATGCTTACGTAATTGGAACACAGCGCCAGCCTTTCCGATAGGAATATAGCGTAGAGAGTCTGGATGGTCGATACCTAATGACTTAGAAGCAGAAATCCAGATTGTATCACGACGTATAAGTCCTAACTTAACTGCTTCTTGCTCTGTCATACCTGATTCCAACTGATCGTCTGACAATTCACCATCTTTTATGATTTTATCAATTGATGAATCATTTGCAACCCAATCAATAAGAGAATCTAATGTTCCACAATATTCGCCCTGATGAGACATACGGAATTTCTCTTCAGCGTTACGAATCTGCAACAAACGAGCGATTACCACTTTCTCTCTGTCTTTTCTTTGTTTGTCAAACTCAATGTCTGCATAAATACTCATAAAGCATGCACCAGCCAATCCTATGACTGCTAATGTGAGTATGCAATTAAAGATAATTTTTTTCATAAGTTATTGTTATATTATATTTTTTTCGTACATTCGTGGCACAAAAATAATGAATAAAAATGACATAGCGACTATGAACTTCCAACTTTTTTCATAAAAACATGATAATTGACTATTTTAACACATTAATTTATGAGAATTTCGGATTTACGCCAACACCAGAGCAAAGTCAAGTTATAAAAAAACTCACTCAGTTTATACTATCAGTTGACGATAACGGGCAACGTGTTGACAATAGTAGCATGCCTTCTATTTTCGTACTCCGAGGATATGCAGGAACTGGAAAGACTTCATTAATCGGTGCATTGGTCAGAACCATAAAACAATTAAAACGCCAATGTGTTTTACTTGCTCCGACTGGTAGAGCTGCAAAGGTGTTTTCTTTATATTCGGAACATCCGGCATATACAATTCACAAACGGATTTACAGACAGAAATCCATTGATTTGGACTCTCCTTTTTCTCTTGATTACAACTCGATGAAACACACGCTGTTCATTGTTGATGAAGCATCAATGATAAGTACAGGTAACGGGCAGTCAAACGGCAACATAATGTATAACAGGAGTTTACTGGACGACCTCGTTGAATTTGTGTATTCCAGAGAAGGTTGTCGATTGATATTACTTGGCGACACAGCCCAATTACCTCCTGTAGGTGAATATGAAAGTCCTGCATTACAATCTGCAACGTTCAACAGCATGGGATTCAATGTCACATGTGCCACTCTCACTCAAGTGGTACGCCAGCGTGAACAATCTGGAATACTTGAAAATGCAACTAACATAAGAACGCTGATTAATTCTGACGATATATTTGAACATCAACACTTGTTACAGGAGAATCTCATGCCAAAAATCATGTTTACAAAGGATGTCACAAATATACCAGGTAATGAACTGATTGAAACCATATCACATTGTTACCATGAATACGGGACAGACGACACAATCGTTATCTGTCGCTCCAACAAAAGGGTAAACGTGTATAATAATGGTATTCGCCGGGAAATACTCGACAGGGAATCAGAATTGTCAAACAACGACATGATTATGATTGCCAAGAATAATTATTTCTGGTTAAGAAATGAAGCCCCACAATTAGAACAAACCGAAGATAAAGACGAATCCGACGAGACTGTCAATACCACTGCCCCATTCCTCGCAAACGGAGATATTGCAAAAGTGGTACGAGTAAGAAACGAACGTGAATTGTATGGTTTCAGATTTGCTGATGTGGAACTGATATTGCCCGACTATAACGATATGGAAATCGAGGCAACAGTATTGCTCGACACGCTACACAGTGAGTCACCATCGCTTACATACGAACAGAACGAGAAACTATTCAATAATATAATGGAAGACTATATGGATATTCCGTATAAACGTGATAGATTAAAGAAGATGAAGGAAGATCCATATTATAATGCTTTACAAATCAAATATGCATATGCTGTGACTTGTCACAAGGCGCAAGGCGGACAATGGTCACAGGTGTTCATCGACCAAGGCTACATATCCGACGACATGATCGGAATCGATTACTACAGATGGCTTTACACGGCTTTCACCAGAGCCACAGATCATGTTTATCTTGTTAACTGGAAACAAGATGAAGACGATTAAAAGTATAATAAACAAAAAGAATCCGTATGACTTAAACAATCATACGGATTCACCCATTTATCATTTCATTTTATTAAGCTAATGCTAATTCTACGATCTTATCAACAGCAACTTTGATTCCATCAGGATTCTTACCACCAGCTGTAGCGAAATGAGGTTGACCACCTCCACCACCTTGGATAAGTTTTGCTGCTTCACGCACGATTGTTCCTGCGTTCTTACCGTCTTTCACCAAATCGTCAGAGAATGACACTGTCAATGTTGGTTTGTCGGCTACAACACTTCCTATTGCAACAACAAGATTAGTTGCGAACTGACCACGCATTTGGAACACCATATCCTTAACTGATTGTGCGTCAATTGGTAATACACCAGAAATCACTTTAACACCTTGAATATCTTTAGCGTTATTGATGAGATCCTTCTTGAATTCCAAAGTCTTCTGTACTTTAAATTCATCAACTTGTTTCTTCAAGTCGGCATTGTCGTCAATACACTTCTTAAGAGTATTATACAAGTCTGGAGCATTATTGAATAAAGCACGCATGTCGTTGATTAAGTCTTGAGTCTTATCGAATGCTTCTTCAACCTTTTTACCAGTTATAGCCTCGATACGACGTACACCAGCAGCAATACTGCTTTCACTAATGATGCGTACCATTCCGATATTACCTGTTGCTTTTGCGTGACATCCACCACAGAACTCAACAGAAGTTCCGAATTGTACCACACGTACCTTGTCGCCATACTTCTCGCCGAAGAGAGCAATTGCACCAAGTTTCTTTGCTTCTTCAATTGGAAGGTCTCTGTGTTCCTCCAAAGGAATGTTCTGACGAATCTTTTCGTTTATAATATGTTCTACTTCACGAATTTGTTCTGGTGTAAGTTTCTCAAAATGAGAGAAGTCGAAACGTAATGACTCTGCTGTCACGAGTGAACCTTTTTGTTCTACATGTGTACCAAGAACTTCGCGGAGAGCCTCATCCAACAAGTGAGTACATGTGTGGTTAGCTTCTATTGCACGACGGCGTTCAACATCAACACATGCCATAAATTCAGCAGAAGGATTCACTGGCAACTTGTCAACGATATGAATAGCAATACCATTCTCTTTCTTTGTGTCAACAACGTTGATTGTCTCCTCTTCGTTTACAAGAACACCTGTATCACCAACTTCACCACCCATTTCTGCATAGAATGGAGTCTGGTCGAGTACCACCTCGTAAACAACACCCTTCTTTTGTTTTACTTCACGATATTTAATGATATTACATGAATATTCGGTATAGTCATAACCTACGAACACACTTTCTTTGTCTTGAAGAACCACCCAGTCGCCCAATTCCACTTGTGCAGCATTGCGGGCACGGTCTTTTTGTTTCTGCATCTCATTATTGAATCCTTCTTCATCAACACTCATACCGTTTTCGCGACAAATCAACTCAGTCAAGTCTAATGGGAATCCGTAAGTATCGAATAATGTAAATGCCTTATCACCAGGCAAAACTTTTGTATCTTTGTGTTGTGCCATCAAGTCATTAAGCATCTTGATACCGTTTGCCAAAGTGCGGAGGAAAGAATCTTCTTCTTCTTTCATCACCTTCATTATCAAGTCTTTCTGTGCAGCGATTTCTGGGAACGCATCACCCATTTCGTTGATGAGAGTTGGAACAAGTCGATAGATGAATGCTTCTTTCTGGTTTAGGAATGTATATCCATAGCGAACAGCACGACGAAGAATACGACGAATCACATAACCAGCCTTGGCATTGCTTGGGAGCTGTCCGTCGGCAATTGAGAATGCGATTGCACGAAGGTGGTCGGCAACCACGCGCATAGCCACGTCTGTTGCTTCATCCTCACCATATTTCTTGCCAGCCATATCACCGATAACCTTGATGATTGGTTGGAACACATCAGTGTCGTAGTTTGAAGTCTTACCTTGTAATGTACGAACAAGACGTTCGAATCCCATACCTGTATCAATTACCTTTGCAGGAAGTGGTTCGAGACTTTGATCAGCCTTACGATTATATTGCATGAATACAAGGTTCCAAATCTCAATAACCTGAGGATGATCCTTGTTTACAAGTTCTCTACCAGGAACCAATGCTTTTTCTTCTGCAGAACGAGAGTCCACATGTAATTCAGAACATGGTCCACATGGGCCTGTATCACCCATTTCCCAGAAGTTGTCATGTTTGTTACCATTGATGATATGATCTTTAGGTAGGAATTGTTCCCATATCTGAGCAGCTTCATTATCACGTTCAAGTCCTTCTTCAGCAGAACCTTCGAACACTGTAGCATACAAGTCTGCCGGATTGATTTTCAGGACATCAACGATATATTCCCATGCCCAAGAGATTGCTTCTTTCTTAAAATAATCACCAAAAGACCAGTTACCCAACATTTCAAACATTGTGTGGTGATATGTGTCGTGACCAACCTCTTCAAGGTCGTTATGCTTTCCACTTACACGAAGACACTTCTGTGAATCGGCAATACGCTTGCATTTAGGTTGTGCATTACCTAAAATCACGTCTTTAAACTGATTCATACCAGCGTTAGTAAACATAAGAGTTGGGTCGTCTTTTACTACCATCGGAGCAGATGGCACGATAAGATGCTCTTTGGACTCAAAGAATTTTTTATACGATTCGCGTATTTCCTTAGCTGTCATATTTTTATTTTATATTTGACTATTTTGTTTATGATTCTATTCCAATTTGCAAAGTTACTGCTTTTTCTTATTTTAAACAAAGAAAAAAGCCTAGTTTATAGAAAGAAAAGACAAAAAGGCTTGGTTTTTTACTCAAAAGGTTAATTTCCAACAACTTTTTTGATAACAGATACATCATTTTCACGCTCCAAGCGATATGATATGAATGTAGTTTTGATGCTGTATCATATACTCTGCTATACCCTTTCATCTTGTCGCCTAATGGTTTCAATGTACGGAGAGAGGTCTGTGTTTTTTCAAGGAATTTTTCATTTGTGTCGATTCCCATATGGAGCAACTGATTGTCTATATGTTTAATAGTAAAACCATTACGTTGTAGTTCAGCCCCGAAAAGAGTGTCCTCAAATCCATATTCTTGACATTGTTCATCGAATTTCACTGCCATGAAGGCCGATTTACTTATCATGAAATTGAAAGACGACATATTATGATATGGATTAACACCTCTGTTGGCTGCACTACGTGTTTTATCGGCATTGCGTTCGTACTTATAACGTAATGTTCTGTTAACGATAAATTTTGAATGAAGAGCCCCTAAATCAGCTGTTATACACGTCGTAACAATCTCATCGTTTGACAAGATTGGAGTTTTAACACCTCCCACCACAACATCAGCCACACCAATTGAATCGACATAGTTCTTTATAAAATGTGGATTATCCACTTTTGCATCGCTGTCGATAAATATAAGCCACTCCCCTTTTGATTTCTCAGCCAACATATTACGATTCTTGGCTGGTCCATAGTTCTCTGAAGAGTAGAAATAATGGCAATCCGACAATTCACTTATTTTCCGATTGCTGATAACTGTCAACTGGTCACGGCTATAATCATCGCCTACAAGTATCTCGAACGGATGTTCAAGTTGCTTGCATTGCGAGTGCAAATCACATACCAGACGATAACAGTCATAGTTATATGTGGAGACAAGTATTGAAATCATAGTGCAAAAATACTAAAAAAAACTTGCAACAAAAATGAATAATCAGGAATTTGTTATATATTTGCAGATAATTATGAAACTTTGTATTCTTATATCCACAATTGGAAAAGGTATTGACAGAATTCCTAATATGCTACTGCCCGAGCGTAATGACGTGCAGTATGTCATATCATGGCAAACTGGCTGTGTCGGGAAAGAAGACACCAAATCCATATCTGATTTTCAAGGATATCAAGAGCTTTTCTCACAGAGGAACGATGTCAAGCTGGTGATGCTTCATGGAAAGGGACTGTCAAGAAACCGCAATAATGCCCTTTCACATTCGGAGGGTGACATATGCTTGATAGCAGACGATGATTGTCATTACAATAATGAATATTTTGATTCAATCATTGATTTATACAAACAGAATCCGGATATAGACATAGCTCTGTTCAGGGTTATAAATTCTGAGGGGAAGTTTCATAAGAAATATCCAGAACACACCCTACCCTATAAAGATGCTGTTCTCAAAGGATATTTTCCTTCGTCCGTTGAGATGACTTTTCGCAAGAAAAGTATCGGTTCGTTACGTTTCAACGAACTATTCGGTTTGGGAAGTGATTATCTGTGTTGTGGCGAAGAAGATGTTTTTCTTCACGATGCTATAAACCAAGGACTTAACATACAGGTCGTTCCAAAGGTGATTGTAATGACTGGCAGCAACACAACTGGTGTCAATTTTCTGTCAGACATAAAGGTTCAGCGTTCCAAAGGCGCCACATTCCGCTATTGTTTCGGCAGATTCGGCGGACTATGGCATTGTGTGAAAGAGGCTCTACATCATCTTGTTTACACAAGAATAAACCCATTACCTTTATTTAAGAACATGTTAGATGGTTATAACTATTGTAATTCCAATATATAACAGAAAAGAACTGCTTAATCGCACATTAAACAGTATTCTTGAAAGTACTTTCCGTCCAATGAAACTGATATTGGTTGACAACGGAAGTACTGACGGGAGTATGGAGCTATGTAATGAGTTCAAGAAAAAGTTCGAATCGGAAACAATAGAAATAACTGTAGCTCAAGAATCAAGAAATGGAGCGTGTTATGCAAGAAACAAAGGGCTCGATTTATGTACCACAGAATATGTGTATTTCTTTGATAGTGACGACCTTTTCGACAAGGACTTTCTTCACGATTGTTCATGTGTCATAGAAAAGGAAAGCCCCGACATGCTTGTATGCAAGACCAACATGTGCCATAAAGGGCAAACTCACGTAAGATTCCTGAAAAAAACGACCGAATGCAAATACCAGATTCTTGCTTCCATGCTATCCACCCAGTCGATGGTGTTCAAGAAAGACTATTTGCTGAAAATCGGTAAATGGAACGAAGATGTACTAAAGTGGAACGATTGGGAATTAGGAGTCAGAGCATTAATAAACAATCCAACGATTGCATGGTTGACAGACAAAGCATATCACACGATTTTCGTTCATGAGAACAGCATAACGGGCAAGAGTTTCTCTGAGAAATACAAAGACGAGCTTAATGCCATCGATGCCGTATATAATGTCTTGACAAGCCAGTACGACAAAGACAAACTTATTCTGCGCGCGTATATACTATTAGGACTACTTGAGAAAGAGAGACATGCCGAGGCAATACAAGCATGCAAACAGTATATTAACCAGAAATTCGGCAATCGCAAACATCTGAGAGGCAGTCTGCTTGCAAAATATGTCAGTCTGGGCGGAAGAGCAGCATGGAGACTCGCTCTGATACTTTGAGCCACATTCCAAAATCAGTATTCCGCATTAACATAAAAGCAAAAAAAATTGACCAACATTTCTGTTGGTCAATTTTTTTATAATCATTGATTCTTTTATTAGAATTCAGCTGTCTTTGGAGTACGTGGGAATGGTATGACATCACGGATATTCTGCATACCAGTAACAAAGAGGATAAGTCTCTCGAATCCAAGTCCGAATCCTCCATGAGGGCAACTTCCGTACTTACGTGTATCAAGATACCACCACATATCCTTCATAGGAATGTTCATTTCCTCGATACGCTTCATCAACTTGTCATAACTTTCTTCCCGGATACTACCACCAATGATTTCACCGATTTGTGGGAACAACACGTCAGTACCTTGTACAGTCTTGCCGTCTTCGTTCTGCTTCATATAGAATGCCTTGATATCCTTTGGATAGTCAATCATGATGACAGGCTTCTTGAAGTATTCTTCAACAAGGTAGCGTTCATGTTCGCTGGCAAGGTCACATCCCCATGAAACAGGGAATTCAAACTTATGACCGTTCTTAACAGCTTCTTCAAGAATTTCGATACCTTTTGTGTAAGGAAGTCTTACGAATTCTGTGTTAACGACACTCTGAAGACGTTCGATAAGTCCCTTGTCAATCATCTTGTTAAGGAATTCAAGGTCGTCCTGACAGTTATCCAAAGCCCATTGTACACAATATTTGATAAATTCCTCTTCAAGATCCATCAAATCAGGTAAGTCAATGAAACTTACTTCAGGTTCGATCATCCAGAACTCAGCCAAGTGACGTGGAGTATTTGAGTTTTCTGCACGGAAAGTAGGACCGAATGTATAGATCTGTCCGAGTCCGGTTGCACCCAACTCACCTTCAAGCTGACCACTTACAGTAAGTGATGTCATCTTACCGAAGAAATCGTCATTATAGATAATCTGACCATTATCATCTTTCTTCAGATCATAAAGGTTCTTTGTGGTTACCTGGAACATTTCGCCAGCACCTTCACAGTCGCTTGCTGTGATGATTGGTGTGTGGAAATAATAGAAACCCTTATCGTGGAAGAACTTATGGATTGCAATAGCCATATTGTGGCGAATGCGGAACACTGCACCGAATGTATTTGTACGAATACGCATATGAGCATATTGGCGCATATATTCCATTGTCTGTCCTTTCTTCTGCATTGGATAATCAGAAGGACAATCACCAAGAAGTTCTATTTCTGATGCCTGAATTTCTACGTTCTGACCAGCTCCGATACTCTGCACCATCTCACCAACTACGCTCAGACAAGCACCAGTAGTGATTGATTTCATCATTTCTGGGTCAAACTTTTCTGCATCAGCAACAATCTGTACGTTTTTTATTGTAGATCCATCGTTGAGTGCAATGAAGTTTACAGACTTAGAGCCTCGTTTTGTACGCACCCATCCCTTTACACAGACTTGTGAACCATAATCCTCACGTTTCAGCAAATCTACGATTTTTGTACGTCTCATTATATTATATTATTTATAACGTCAAAGAATAAAATAATTAATCCTGAGTATTCATATAGAGCATAGAAACTTCCTGTTGAGTAAGGAATCTCCAGTCTCCACGTTTAAGTCCCTTCTTAGTAAGACCAGCGAACATCACACGGTCGAGTTTGAGAACTCTGTATCCGAATGATTCGAATATACGGCGTACGATGCGGTTCTTACCAGAGTGGATTTCAATACCCACTTGTTTGCGGTCTGTATCGCTTGCATAACTGATTGCATCTGCATGAACTGGACCGTCATCAAGAGTGATACCCTCTGCGATCTTCTGTAAGTCAGCAGAAGCACAGTTCTTATCAAGAGTTACGTGATAGATCTTCTTCTTCAAGAATTTTGGATGAGTAAGCTTAGAAGCCAATTCACCGTCATTTGTGAAGAGAAGCACACCTGTTGTATTGCGGTCCAAACGTCCTACAGGATAGATACGTTCCTTGCAGCAATTCTTCACGAGGTCCATAACAGTCTTACGTGCCTGTGGGTCATCGCTTGTTGTAACATAATCCTTTGGTTTGTTGAGGATGATATATACTTTCTTTTCCATGCTAACAAGCTGGTCGTGAAAATGGATTTGGTCTGTACGTTGAACTTTTGTACCAAGTTCAGTTACAACTTCCCCATTTACACGGATAACACCTGCTTGGATAAATTCATCAGCCTCACGACGTGAACAAATACCTGCATTTGCAAGGAACTTGTTAAGACGGATTGGTGCATTTGGATCTGCAAGTATTTCCTGATATTCAATTTGTTTCTTTAAACTATATTTAGCATTTGGATTGTAGTTTCCATTTTGACGCTTGTTGTTATTGCGTTTTTGATGGTTGTTGTAACCACCGCGTTGTTGTCCGTAGCCACCATTGTTGTTACCACGTTGTCCGTAACCACCTTGGTTGTTGTATCCGCCACGTTGTTGTCCGTAACCGCCGTTGTTGTTGTAACCACCGCGTTGCTGTCCGTAGCCACCATTGTTGTTACCACGTTGTCCGTAGCCACCTTGGTTGTTGTATCCGCCACGTTGTTGTCCGTAACCGCCGTTGTTGTTGTAACCACCGCGTTGCTGTCCGTAGCCACCTTGGTTGAAGCCACCATTCTGTTGTTGGTAACCACCATTCTGATAAGAGTTATTCTGACGTCCATAGCCTCCACGGTTAAAGCCGCCATTTTGCTGTAGGTGTTCATTGTTGTTTGCTGTGTCAAATCCCTGTGGACGGAACGCACGTTCGCCATTATTACCATTAGCGCTATACGCACGTTCTGCACGATTAAATCGTGGACGCTGAGGACGTTTTTCACTAGCATTAAATTGCCAATTCTCGTTTTCCATACTGTTCTAAAATGTTTAATTGATAATATAAATTATTTATTCACATAAATGAGTTTTATTTAGTAATTATGCTTATTATTCTCACAAAAACAAATATCTTCTCATATAATTAATTACAATCCCACATAAGTGTGTGGTGTTATTTTTCTCAATTCAGCCTTAACTTCTTCGCTGACGTCGAGTCCTTCGATGAAGTTCTTGATACTTTCTTCTGTTATAGCAGAATTAGTACGTGTAAGTGCCTTCAAAGCCTCATAAGGGTTTGGATAAGCCTCACGGCGAAGTATTGTTTGAATACCTTCGGCACATACAGCCCAGCAATTATCAAGATCGCGGTTGATTGCATCTTGATTGAGTAGAAGTTTACGAAGACCTTTCAGGGTACTTTGTAATGCGATAATCATGTGTCCCATTGGTACACCGACATTTCTAAGCACTGTAGAGTCAGTCAAGTCGCGTTGCAGACGTGAAACAGGCAATTTGCTTGCAAGATGCTGAAGAATAGCATTAGCAATACCGAGGTTACCTTCTGAGTTTTCGAAGTCGATAGGATTTACCTTATGTGGCATTGCACTTGAACCAACTTCGCCAGCTTTGATCTTCTGTTTGAAATATTCCATTGAAACATACATCCAGAAGTCACGGTCTAAGTCGACGATAATTGTATTGATACGTGCCATTGCATCAAACACAGCAGCAAGATTGTCGTAGTTACTAATCTGTGTTGTCCATTGTTCGCGTTGAAGTCCTAATTGTTCCTTTACGAATTTGTTACCGAATTCTTTCCAGTCGATATTAGGATAAGCAATATGGTGAGCATTGTAATTACCTGTAGCTCCACCGAATTTTGCTGTAAGTTGGCAGTCGCGCAATTGTTTCAACTGCTCATTAAGTCTGTACACATAGACCATTACTTCCTTACCCAAACGAGTTGGTGAAGCAGGCTGACCATGTGTTTTAGCAAGCATAGGTATGTCCTTCCACTCATCGGCATATTCGCTTAGTTGTGCGATAAGTTCGTTAAGCATTGGACAATATACCTCGTCGAGTGCTTCCTTGATAGAAAGAGGCACACTTGTATTGTTTATGTCTTGACTTGTAAGTCCGAAATGAATAAATTCCTTATAAGAATCCAAACCGCCGATTTTGTCGAACTGTTGTTTGATAAAATACTCAACAGCCTTAACGTCGTGGTTTGTAACCTGTTCGATGTCTTTAACCTGTTGTGCGTTGTCTTCTGTGAAATTACGATAGATATCTCTTAAAGTCTCTTCATAATCTTCAACATTAAAAATCTTAAGGAATTTTGTGATTGCTATAAAATATTCCACTTCAACACGTACTCGGTATTTAATAAGTGCGTATTCTGAGAAATATTGAGAAAGTACTTGTGTTTTACTGCCATAGCGTCCGTCTATCGGAGACACGGCTGTTAAATTAGTAAGTTTCATTTATTTGTTATTATTTTAATTTATCTTCTTTAATTCTGATGGAATTCTAAATGCTGTATATACTTCAAGTATAACAAAAATAAGAAATGGGAGTAACCATGCGGAAGGTGTTGATCTTATTACATAATCTTGTATCTCAATACCATTAATTGTGTTGTAAAATAGCATCAGAAATGCAGATATCAATGCAAATACCGTTCCTATAGTCTGTTGAATGTAAAGTCGGCGCAAAGTGACTGTCGTGTTACTTTGATGCGGTGTCATGAATCGTCCGACTGCAAACAACAATGTTCCTATCGTGTAAATATATTTTACGGATTCCCATCCTGTTATCCATGCTGTAGAACATATTATCATCAGTATCTCTCCCGAGATGACAGCATATTCCAAAAGTTGTTTTTTTATCATTTTAATAATTTGTCATTATCAGTCTTCTATCACAAAGATGTCTTCATCGGCACACTTCATGTAGTATTTTTCTCGTGCGATGTGCTCGATAGCCTCTGAATCACTTTTAAGTTTTTCTAACTGTTCCTTGTCTTTGTTGAATTTATTAATCTGAATCTGAATTTCCGACTCAAGTTTGGCAATTTCCTGTTTTTGTTGGTATCGTTTTACAAGACAATGATCCCCCACAAAACCTATTAAGAACCCAAACACAACAAATGCTATGATGTATTTGTATCTGATCAGATAGTGCCGGAAAACATGCTTCATTATAAATCTGATTATAAATTTATTTCTAAACGATTACAATAGTATTTAAACACTAATTTGCTCTTACAAGGAACTTACGTTAATTGCAATTATCATAATATTTATTTCGGGTGCGAAATTACAAAAAAAAAATATATAAACCAAATTAAATCAGTTCAAGATTCAATTCTTCTACAAGTTTTTTCAACGCAGGGTTATTTTCCTTCATTTTTGCCAACTGCTCTGTACGTGTAAGTATGACCTGACGTTCTTTTACCTCACGCATTCGCACCTTTATATTCAGTAAATCGTTCTTCAGTTGTTTTCTCAGATAAGTAATTGCGTCATACATGACACTCTTCATCTGAGACATGAGAATTGGATTGTCAACGACTACCTCATACATATAATCGCCAATCTCTGTAGGACGCAGTTTGTCCAACTGCACTGCCAACGCTTTATTGGAAGTATCGATACTTCGTGAATACATGCGCCATGCCACAGCCAATTCGTCTATTGTAAACGGTTGGTTATTTACAGAGTTGGTCGTTTTTGTTTCACTTACAGACGCAGCCACACTGCTTGGAGCGTTTTGTACAGCCGCAGCAGCCGACAATTTGTTTTCCATTTGGTTTATCGAGAAACCAGTAACTCCGATATGTCGGGTGGCAGACTGCACAGGCGTTTGTCTTGCTGTTGTTGCATTAGGAACGACAGCAGCTTTTGGGGATGTAGCCGACTGTATAGTCTTGTCAGTCTTTATAGCATGACCGACTTTAGAGGAAGACGAATCCACAGTCCCCCTCTTCTTAAATAATGGTTTTAGAATACGTCTAGGGCTACGCCCGGAATCGGGAGTGTCTTCAGTTGCCAATTGAGCAATCTCAATCAGTGTTATCTCAACAAGCAGTCTGCGGTTCTGACTTACCTTATAGTTCAAGTCGCAATCCGTACATTTTCTTATTGCGGCATATATAAAGTTAGGCTTACATTTCTTTGCTTGTTCCCCATATTTCGCTCTGATATCATCGCTTGCCTCAATCAGCGGCAATGTCTGCGGATCCCTGCTCATAAGCAGATTTCTGAAATGGGAATTCAGTCCGAGAATAAAATGGTTCGGATCGAAGCCTTTATTGATGATATCATTCAGGATAACCATAACCTCAGGTATCTTTCCTTCAAGAAAATGATCCACAAGTTGGAAATAATATCTGGAATCCAGAACATTCAAGTTCTTTAAAGTCTGTTCGTAAGTGATGTTACCATTACAGAATGCCGCAACCTGATCAAAAATCGACAATGCATCGCGCATACCGCCGTCGGCTTTCTCGGCAATAACATTTAAGGCAGAAGTCTCAACCTGTATATTCTCCTGTTTGGCTACGTTTGCAAGGTGTGCTACGATATCATTCACACTCATTCTGTTGAAGTCATAAATCTGACATCTGCTCAAAATAGTAGGCAGAAGTTTATGCTTCTCAGTTGTTGCAAGAATGAATATCACATAATGAGGCGGTTCTTCCAGTGTTTTCAGGAAAGCATTGAAAGCAGCCAGCGACAGCATGTGAACCTCGTCGATAATAAACACCTTGTATTTACCGACCTGTGGCGGAATCCTTGTCTGCTCAATGAGAGCACGGATATCCTCAATACCATTATTTGATGCAGCATCCAACTCATGAATATTCAACGAACGCTGTTCGTCGAAGGCCTTGCACGACTCACATTTACCACATGGTTCGCCATTGGCATCAAGATCCATACAGTTGATTGTCTTGGCAAAAATTCTTGCGCAAGTGGTTTTACCTACACCTCGAGGCCCACAAAACAAATAAGCATGAGCCAGATGTCCATTTATTATGGAATTTTTCAATGTAGCGGTCAAAGCACCCTGTCCAACAACACTATTAAAAGTCATTGGACGATATTTACGAGCCGAAACTATATAATTATCCATTTTTCTGATTTTATTTGTGGGCGAAGTTACAAAGAAAAAATGAAAATATCACGCTTTTTATCATACATTTTTCAACAGTTATGTAAATTCAAATAATTTTACTTGCTATCAACAAAAATATTATTACCTTTGCATTATCATTCAAGTATTCTATTTTACAAATTTCAACAAATAAAATCGTTAATCATATGGCAAACAAGAGACAAATCAAGAAGAGTTTGAAATTTATCATGAACGACCTCTTCACAGCTACAATCATCGCATCTGTACAGAAAGATGCAAAAGCTGACAAAGTTGAAGAAGCACAAGAAAAGATTCTCAAGACTTATTCAGATTTTAACTCACGTTTGAGCAACTACGAACGTAGAAATGCCAAAGCATTCTTCAAACAGTTCAAAACTGAAATTAATGCTGAATTGGAGAATATCATAAAGAGTATCGAAGAAATCTAACACATAAACAACCATCTAAATGTCAACTATTTGTGCCGTATCAACCGCCCAAGGCGGAGCCATTGGAGTCATACGTATATCAGGCGAAAATGCAATCAGTATAGCCGATTCTGTTTTCACATCGAAAAACAAACACACACTATCTGAAAGCCGGGGCTACACAGCACACTTTGGTTACATAAGCGACAACATCGACGAAGTTATCGCACTTGTCTATCATGCACCATATTCCTACACTGGCGAAAACAGTGTAGAGTTTATGTGTCATGGTTCGTCATATATTCTCCAGACAATCATCCAGTTACTTATAAACAACGGATGTGAGATGGCAAAACCTGGAGAATTCACACAAAGAGCATATCTGAACGGAAAAATGGACCTATGCCAGGCTGAAGCCGTTGCCGACCTTATATCTTCATCAAATCAGGCAACCCACAGAATGGCAATGAACCAAATGCGCGGAGGATACTCCCGACAGTTACAGGACTTACGCAACCAACTGCTGGAAATGACCTCCCTACTCGAACTGGAAATCGATTTTTCTGAAGAAGACGTAGAATTTGCCGACCGTGAAAAACTACGCCAGCTGGCACAGGAAATCGACGATGTGATAACCCGACTAATCGATTCATTCAGAACAGGAAATGCTCTGAAAAACGGAGTACCCGTAGCTATTATCGGCGAGACAAATGTCGGAAAATCAACACTCTTAAACAGACTGCTCAACGAAGAAAAAGCCATTGTCAGCAACATACACGGAACCACACGTGACACCATAGAAGACACCACAACCATACAAGGAGTTCTATTCCGATTCATTGACACAGCGGGCATACGAAATACCGACGACACAATCGAATCACTCGGAATCCAACGTTCATGGGCACAGGCTCAGAAGGCAGATATCATATTATTGGTTACCGACAAGAAAGACTATAATATCGACACTACCCCACTGACAGACAAAAAGATAATAAAAGTCTATAACAAATCCGACATCAACGAGTTTTCAGTCAACGAAGAAAACAGTGTCGTCATAAGTGCCAAAAACAATAAGGGCATCGAACAACTCGAAAACCTATTGGTCAAGAATGCCAATTTAAGCAAAGTTACCGACAGCGACATCATCATTACCAACATACGTCACATACAAGCGCTTCAACGTGCTTTAGACTACATCAAACGTGTCAGCACAGCCCTACAAGACACCACATGCATCAGTTCCGACATCATTTCCCTCGACCTACGTGCATGTATAGAATCCCTTGCCGAAATAACAGGCGACATCACCTCCGACGACACCCTACATAATATATTTAAGAATTTCTGCGTGGGAAAATAAACAGCAATTACCAACGCACACCATTTGTCACTAATCATCACATAAAACACTCTAAATGAGTGCTTTATTTATTTCCAAATTCATCGATGACATTCGTTGAATTTCTTTTTTTAGCCTGTTTTTGTACCACATTTGTACCTCGGAGGTTGTCAGCGGACTTCCTCTATCGGGGCAAATCGCCATTTTGGAACTATACCCTCGCAAAAATGCGACACGATGCGACACTTTTTAAAGACGCAAAATCGCTATTGAGGGCACACATTATGAATTACAAGGAGAAAAACATCGTTATTTGTCAAAAATAAGACTAAAATAACTAAAAAAATGCACTTTTTTGTGATAAAACTTTGGTAGATTTTGATATTATATGTATTTTTGCACAAAATTTCACAAGTAATATAATTTGCAAAATGAAATATAATATAGCAACGATAACAGATTATCTGGAAGAATTGACAGGCAATAAAACAAGGAGACTTGCTCACGCCAAAGGCAAGGACAAAAAATTGCCCTTGGCGATTGCTACCAGTTATAGCTTTTATGATCTTGAATTCATGGAAACGCAAGTCACTATTGCTATACCTTCAGGACTTGACAGCATCACCCCAATGCAGTTATCCAAGCATCAAGCTAAGATGATAGAGGCATTCAATCATCCTGTCATCTTTGCTTTAGAATCAGTTGCATCCTATCAGGTAGCTCGGCTCACCCAAGCAAAGGTAGATTTTATTGTACCTGGGAAAATGGTTTTCATCCCAAGTATGCTAATCGTATTGCGTGAGCTGAAGAACACGGTCAAGGAAATGCCTGAGATGATGCCACCTGTAGCCCAGTTGCTGATGCTCTATCACCTTGAAACAAGAATAATTGACGGTCTTACCACTTCGGAGATAGCCGAACTTACAGGCTTGGCATACCCGACTATTAACGTCGCTCTTCGATGGCTTGTGACCAACAACTGCATTGCCCTTGTTGGAAGCAAACAGAAACATGTTCAGATAACGATGAGCAAGAAAGAACTTTGGGACAAATCTCTTCCGTTGATGACATCGCCTATTGAGCGCATACTCTTCACAGACACAAAGCCCGAAGAAAGTTTGATGGCCGGAGAGACTGCAATGGGGCATTACACCATGCTCGCGGAGCCGGCTACTCCAGTCATAGCAATAGACAAAGCAACAGCCAAAAAGAATGCCGCAATAATGAATAAGGAATATGGCGACATAAAGGTGGAAGTATGGAAATACTCTCCAGCCCTGCTATCTGAGGATGAATGGGCAGACAGGCTATCGCTCTATTTGTGCATGAAGGACAGCGAAGACGAAAGAATACAAATGGAGTGTGACACTTTAATTGAAGAAATGAAATGGTAACAGGAATTGAACGCTGGAAGGAATATTTCAATGATTATAAGGACAAGTATGTGCTCATAGGAGGCGCTGCTTGCAATCTGCTTGAAGAAGAACTCGATATGAATCCTCGTGCGACAAAGGATCTCGACCTTGTTCTTGTAGTAGAAGCTCTCACTCCCGATTTCGGAGCCCGTTTGTGGGATTTTATCAAGTCAGCCAATTACGCTGGTCGAAGCAAAGGAGAGAACGAGTTCAAGCATGAATACTATCGCTTTACAAATCCAGAGGACAAGGCATATCCAAAGCAGATAGAACTGTTTGCTCGTAGTACAGGAATCCTTAACCTGCCATCCGATGCACACATAGAACCCATAAGTGTAGGAGAGGACCTGTCCAGCCTGTCAACCATCTTGATGGATGATGACTATTATGCGTTCACTATAGAACATAGCAGGAATATCGATGACATCCATGTAGCAAGTCCTGAAGCTCTCATTTGTCTCAAAGCCAA
>JAGABW010000105.1 GCA_017614465.1 Bacteroidaceae bacterium
GAGTGTGATGATTTCTCCGTCAATCTCAACCATGTTTTTCTTTAGGCGTGCAAGAAAACATGTTCCGTTACCCCAGCAGAGCCATGGTGTGCCGTCGTCATCGATAAGGATAGTTGGGTCGATGTCGTTCCACCATCCTCTTTCTCCGTTAGGAGTCATTTTGTCCTCAACGAGAGGTTTGCCTATTGCATCCTTAAATGGTCCGATAGGGGAGTCGGCTACTGCTACGGCTACACATTTGCAGTTGAGCGGATCTGCGGCCTGTACAGTGGTGTAGAAATAGAATTTTCCGTCTTTTTCTATTGCTTGTGCTGCCCATGCCTCACCTTTAGCCCATTTGAAATCAGTTGGTTTCATAATGCTTCCGTGTGAAGTCCATGTCTGCATGTCTTCAGTGGAATAGCAGAGCCATTCTGTGATGTTGAATCCGTATTGTCCTTCAAATCCCACACTGTCTTCAAAGCATTCGTCGTGTCCGCAATAAAGATATAGTTTTCCGTCGCTTGCCACCATAGGAGCAGGGTCGGCGGTGTAATTGTCTGTAAATAATGGATTTCCAGTATTTTTTAAAGTCGTTTGTGCTGATACAGATGTGCAAAACAATGCAGCAGCAGCGATTGATGTAATAATTCTTTTCATAATGTTTAATGGTATAAAAGTTTAGTTATTTGGTATGTTTTCAATAATTGCAACCAGATGTTGCCATACTAAGTTGACCGATGGTATGTGCAGACATTCGTCAGGTGAATGCACGCCTTTGAGGGTCGGTCCGATGCTAATCATGTCTAACTCTGGATATTTCTTGGAGAACAAGCCGCATTCCAGTCCTGCATGTATGGCGCGAACTTTTGGCTCTTTGTTGAATAATTCCTTATATTTCTCAGTGGCAACCTTTAATATCTTAGAATTAGGATTTGGTTTCCAACCAGGATATCCGTCGTGTATTGTTACGTCAGCTCCTGCGAGGCGGAATGTGGCAGCAACAGTGTTCGACATGTGTTCAAGTTGGCTTTCTGTTGAACTTCGTTGACTGGTCACGATCTTTATTGTTCCTGGTTCTGTTACTTTGATACTTGCGAGGTTTGAAGAAGTTTCCACGAAGTGAGGTATGTCCTGACTCCATTCATATACACCATGGTGAACAGCGATTAACGACGCTATTATATTGTGTGCAGTAGTGTCGTCGATACATTTCTCATATCTGTCCGTACTTTCCATGATGAATTGTGCGTTAGGCTCTGTTGCGTGATATTCATTTTGAATTTCAGATGCCAATATGTTGAAATCTATGCGTAATTCATGCTTTTTGTTGTCGGGTATGGCGATGATGGCTTCGGCATGTCGTGGAATGGCATTGTGAAGGTTTCCCCCGTTGATGCTGATTAGTTTTAGATCATATTTGTCGATAACCTTATATAGGATACGTGCCAGTAATTTGTTTGCGTTAGCCCTGTTTTTGTTAATATCGTCTCCACTATGTCCTCCTGTGAGTTTATCCACTACGATGTGCATTGGGAAGTAGTTTTTCGGAACGTCCTGTTCTGTGTAGTGAAACAGAATTTCAGTGTTCACACCTCCGGCACATCCTATAAAAATCTCTCCTTCGTCTTCGCTGTCCAGATTAATAAGATATTTACCAGTCATAAAACCGCTTTCGAGTGCTTCTGCACCAGTTAGCCCTGTTTCTTCGTCACGGGTGAACAGACATTCGATAGGTCCGTGCTTGATACTGTCGTCAGACAATACAGCCATAGCCATAGCCATTCCAATACCGTCGTCAGCACCTAATGTTGTTCCTCGTGCGCGCATCCATTCTCCGTCAACATAACTTTCAATTGGATCAGTTTCAAAATTAATTATCTTGTCGGAGTTTTTTTCGCAAACCATATCCATGTGGCATTGCAGGATAACAGTTGGGACATTTTCCATGCCCATTGATGCCTTTTTAGATATCAGAATGTTTCCTGTTTTGTCGGTTTTATATTCTAACCCTTCATTTATAGCAAATTGATGAAGAAATTCAATTATTTTTTCTTCGTGTTTTGAAGGTCGTGGCACTTTATTGATTTGTGCAAAGTAGTCAAACACGATTTGTGGTTTGAGTTCCATAATTTTATTATATATTTTTTACGAATTGATGCGTTTTTATTAATTATACTATTGTTTTTAACAAAATCTTATGCAGTTATTCATTAAATATGTATAAAAAAAACGATTAGTCGTGGTGAATTGTGAATTAATTCCTATATTTGCAAGCAAAATTAAGAAAAAAATGTGGAAAGTAATTCTATTTAGTCTAATAATTGTTGCTTTTAGCGTGATTTTTATGGCCGTGCAGATTATATTAAAGAAACATGGTCGGTTTCCTAAGACACACGTGTCAAGCAGTAAGGCAATGAGAAAGCGTGGGATTACTTGTGTTCAAAGTCAGGATCGTATGGCGAGAACAGAAAATCCACATGCAATAAAAGAGATAAAGACTAATTGAAGAAATAACCAAATAATTAAACAATAAACGAACAAATGAGAAAATTAAACATTGTCCGCAATGGCCTATTCGTTATGATGGCTGTAGCTGCGTTAGCATCATGTGAACAGAAACAAGCAACAACAGAAACACCAGCAGCGCAATCATCTTCATCATCAGCAAAAGCAAATGACTTAAAGATTGCTTATGTACTTATTGATACACTTACAAATCAGTATGAATATTATAAAGTTGTATCAGATAATTTCCAAAAGAAGCAGGCTAATGCAGAAGCAACAATTGCTGAAAAAGGAAAGAATTTTGCCAGTCAGGTACAGGAATTCCAACGTAAGGTTCAAGCTAATTCAATAACTCAGCAACAATATGAAACAGAGCAGGCTCGTCTTCAGAAGCTCCAACAAGATATAGAAGGTCTTCAGAGCCGTCTCTCAAATTCATTGCAGGAAGAATATCAGAAAGAACTTCAGGCTTTGACAGATACAATTCAGAATTTCACAAAGAAATATGCTGAAGAAAAGGGATATGATTTCATTCTCTGCAAGTCTTCAGGTATCGACAATGTTCTTTATGGTGCGCCACAATATGATGTAACAAATGAAGTGGTTGCTGCATTGAACAAGCGTTATGCTCAAGAAAAGAAGAAAACAAACGACTCAGATGCTGCAAAGAAATAATCGCAGGTCGCACTGAGTAATATAATAAAAAACGATTCACTTTGTTGTCAAGGTGAATCGTTTTTGTTTTTCTTGAACCGTTTTTATATTCTATGAATACTTATTCATGGTGATATTTTTCTCCATTAATGATAGTGTATGCCCTATAGAGTTGTTCGGTGAACAGGATTCTTATCATCTGATGTGAGAATGTCAGTTTTGACAAAGATAATTGCTCGTTTGCCCTTTTATATATTGACGGTGCGAATCCGTATGGACCGCCAATTATATATATAAGGTGTTTGAGCCCCGAAATCTGTTTCTTTTCAATCCATGCGGCAAGTTCGATGCTTCTGAATTCCTTACCATGTTCATCGAGCAAGACAACATAATCCGAGTCGGATATCTGACGCAGAATCTGTTCGGCTTCGAGTTGTTTCTGTTGTTCAGCCGATAAAGCTTTTGTGTTTTTAAGTTCAGGAATCGTGGTGACCGTAAACTGAGTGTAATGTTTCAGCCGGTCAGTATATTCATCGATTATTTTCTGAAAGTCTTTGCTTGTCGTTTTTCCAAACTGGATTAATGTAGTTTTCATTCTTTAGTTTTTACCATATTATCTGCTGACACTTTTCACTCC
>JAGABW010000106.1 GCA_017614465.1 Bacteroidaceae bacterium
TACTGGATTAAAGACTATAATGATGTAATCAAGGCATTTGTGGATGTTGAATAGCAGCCTATTCTTGCCAATTGTCACACTAAATCACCCCTACCCCCACGCAGAAAAAAAACTGTATTCTGTATTCTGTATCACAAAACTGAAAGCACACGTAAAGTACTTCGACCATTTTGTTGACGTCAACAAAATAGCCTGAGATACTCATCCCTGCATTCTTGCCTTAATAGCAACCTGGGAAGTCAATACGCTACTCAACATAGATACACCTATTTCTGTGAAAGCAAAAGCGTTGTATCTACTGCCTCCCCAACTTGAGGTGACATTTTGGCATCTCAAGATTTCTTCTTGTGTAACCTCAAACATAAAGTCCTCTCCCTCAAAGCGTTCGATATTGCGACGAACTTGGCGCTTGAGATGAGCGGTCTTAACCTGATACATATCTGCAAGGTCGAAATCGAGCATCACACGCTGACCACGTATGACGTAAATCTTGGATTGAATGTTTTGTAATTCGTCCATAGTAAAGCGGATTTACTGTTAATATTCGGTTTATCGTTTGCAAATATAGTTACTTTTTCCGAAGTTTCCAAGTTTTTCGCTCTTTTTTTGATAAAATCGGGGAATTATAGATTATTATTGAAAAGTTTTTGTATCTTTGTGCCATAATTAAAAACTTAAAGATTATGGCTAAATCAATGAGTGATTTAGAAGAACTCAGACAGGCGATTGTGCAATTCACGCAGGAACGTGATTGGGACCAGTTCCACAACGGTAAGGATCTGGCACTGGCTTTATCCATTGAAGCTGCAGAACTGAATGAGGCTTTTCTGTGGAAAGACGCTTCTGAAGTAAATGTGGATAAGGTAAAAGAAGAATTGGCAGATGTCGTGAACTATGCCATACTGATAGCCGATAAATATGACCTCGATATTAAGCAGATTGTCATGGATAAGATAAAGCGTAACGCCGAAAAGTATCCAGTAGATAAGGCATATGGGAGTGCAAAAAAGTATAACGAACTGACATAGTCTATGATTGTATATAACGACACGAAAAGGCAATTTGTAGAAGATGTCAGAAATAGTAATATCGCTGACAAAATTCTTACATGTATTCGCCAAAGAGGTATTAATGCGGGTAGTGATAAGGAATTTATTTCATGGGAAAACTCCATGCAATTCATGCGTAATATCGTTGATGATCGAGAGATAGACGATGAAGTTCGTGTGGCTATAGAATACAATATCCCCCTTACATCGAAAAGAGTCGATTTTATTATATATGGTTCTGATGCAGATAATCAGGATAATTTGGTAATTGTTGAATTAAAGCAATGGCAGGAAGCGGAAATCGTAGACGATGAGATGCATTATTGCGTAAGAACGAACGTCGGAAAAGCTAATAATATTGTATGTCATCCGTCATATCAGGCCTATTCATATGCCAGGTTCTTGTATAATTACTGTCAAACGATTACAGAAAACGCCATCAATATTACACCTTGTGCCTATCTGCATAATTATAAGCCAGAGAAAAGGTATGTGCTTGAGTCGCCGATTTATAAAGAATGGACAGACGAGGCACCCTTTTTTATAAAGAGCCAAGTAGCTGAGTTTAATTCGTTTGTGAAGAAGTTTGTTACCAAACGTTCTTCCAGAGGCGATTTCCTTTATTTGATCGACAACGGCCGTATTAGGCCAACGAAGGCACTTCAGGACACTCTAGTGTCGATGGTAAAAGGTAACAAGGAATTTATTCTGCTGGATGAGCAGGCTGTGGTTTTTGACATGTGCCTGAAAACAATGTCACAATGCCTTGCTGATAGAAAAAAACGTACATTGGTGATACAAGGTGGTCCTGGTACGGGTAAGTCTGTACTGGCAGTAAACTTGTTGATGGAATATATCAAGCAACAACTTAATACAAGTTATGTCACCAAGAACAGTGCGCCTCGTAATGCTTTCCTTACCTTACTGACTCACTCAGATGTAAAGAAGAAGGTCGATATTAAACAACTGTTCCGTTCTCCTTTTAATCTGGCATCATGCCCTCAGAACGCCTACGATTGTTTGATTGTAGACGAGGCTCATCGACTTGTCAAAAAGATGTATGGCGATTGGTCTGGCGAGAATCAGGTTAAAGAAAGCATCAACGCTTCGCTACTTACTATCTTCATGCTCGATGAAGATCAGGCTGTTACAACGAGCGATATTGGCTCTGTAGCAGAGATAGAGTATTGGTGTAACCAACTTAATAGCCGTATGATTATGAATGAGTCAACTCGTTTGATATCGCAATTCAGATGTAACGGCTCGGGCACCTATATCCAGTTTGTTGACCAGCTTCTTCAGCGAAATGAAGAAGCTGTTGCAATAGATTTTACAGAACTCAATTATGATTTTAGAGTGTTTGATGATGCCAATGAGATGCGCGATGAACTTCGTAAGAAAAACGAGATAAATAACAAGTCGCGCATGGTCGCTGGTTATTGTTTTGATTGGAATGTGAAAAAGGGGCGAGGTGACTATGATATTATGCTCCCTAACGGTTTCAAGGCAAAGTGGAATCTTGCAAACGATAGTATCTGGGCTGTCAATCCTAATTCGTTCGAAGAAGTCGGTTGTATCCATACTGCACAAGGACTTGAATTCGACTACGTAGGTGTTATTATCGGAAAAGATCTGACATTTGATGTCGCAACCAACAAAGTGTTGGTAGATCAGACGGCTATATCTAAAGACGACAAATCATCAGGTATTCGCGGATTAAAAGACAAGAAAGAGGCTCGACGTCTAATACTTAACACGTATAAGACACTCCTTACAAGGGGACAAAAGGGTTGTTATGTGTATTGTGAAGACAAGGCCTTAGCTGAGTATATCCGTCAGATGTTACAACCGCAAAAACAGGAGGAACAAGAAGAAAAGTTTGCAAGAATTGTGGAATTCGTTCCAGAAGAAGAGCAATATAAAACCTATCTGCCATTGTATTCTGTCAAGGCTGCTTGCGGATATTTTGGTGATGGTGAAATGGTAGAGGAGTTGGGATGGATAAAAGCAGAAGGTATTGGCAGGTTAAACATAAATATGTTTATAGTCCAGGCTGTTGGCCATTCGATGGAACCTCGTATTCACGATGGTGATTATTGTGTATTCAATAGGAACGTAGCAGGTAGTAGACAAGGGAAAATAGTTCTTGTTCAGCATTGGAGCTATATTGATGAGGATTATTCTGGTGCATACTCGATAAAAAAATATAGCAGCACAAAGAGCTATGATGAATATGGATCTTGGCAGCATGAAAAGATAGAACTATTACCTCTTAATAAAGCTTATGACCCCATTGTCATCAATGTCGAAGATGCAGATGAGTTCCGTGTGATAGGTGAGTTTGTTGGAGTGATTGATAATTAGAAATAAGTATCAAAAGTTAGAATAACCAGAGGGACAGTCCCCTGGGCCACAATTCGTATTTGTTGTATAAAAAGTTACATAAATTGCTTATGAAAAGCTGGCTGATTGTTGTTATAGGAATGTGCAGCATGGGATTGCAGGCACAGGAAACGGTGGAAATGGATTACCCACGGGCAACCTTCGAGACCACTGAAGATCGTTTGACGTTCCTTATCCACATTCCTGTACATACTGGTAGTAGTTGCAATCCTGTTTCTGGAACTGATGAAGAAGGACGTTCTGTTATTACGGAAACAACTACGGAGAAAATCGATAGTACTACGGAGAAAACTACGGAGAAAAACTATAAAACTACGGAGAAAACTACGGAGAAAATTATCAGACTGATGAGAGAGAACCCTCATATTACCAATAAAGAACTGGCAGATGCCTGCGGTATCACAGAAGATGGCGTCTATTGGAATACAAAGAAGTTAAGAAAGAATA
>JAGABW010000107.1 GCA_017614465.1 Bacteroidaceae bacterium
GAACACACCTAATCCTTTCAAAGAACAGACCGTCATCCGCTTCTCACTGGCTGATGATGCCCAGGACGCTGCCATCTGTATCTTTGATATGACCGGCAAGATGCTCAAGAAACTGCCCATTTTATCGGGAGATACCAGCGTCGCCGTCAATGGTTGGGAACTCGGTGAGGGCATGTTCCTCTATACACTCATCGTCAACGGACGGGAGATTGATACGAAAAGGATGATAATAACGAAATAGGGATGCTTATGAAATTCATTATTTCTGCAATTTTGGCTTGTTTCTTATTTTCATCCTTTTCCTTAGGACAAAATATAAGAAACATTAGAATTTCTTTTAACAAGGAGGACTTTGCCATTGTCGAAAATGGAGTAGGACAGATGGTCGTTCAGTCAGAAAAGTCTAATGTGATGTTCAAGTCAGATACTTTGTCCCCAGCTATACCTTATATTGGAATAAATGTAGTGGTGTCGCAGTCAGAGGAATATGCTAGTGTCACACTTTCTGGTGATGATGTTGTTGTTGGTGAAGATATAATGCTGGCAGCTAATCCGAAATATGTATTCTCCAATTCGACAAAAAAGAACATAGGAGTTATAGATACCATCTCCTATAAAAAAACAGTATACCCAAATAAGAGCGTAGAATATGTTGGTTGTGGTAAGATGCGAGGTTATAAAATACTTTCATTTCGTGTTAGTCCATTTAGATATGATGCAAGAAACAAGAGGTTGTTCTTCAAGAACAACATTGTCCTTCATCTGAAGACAAATGGCAATAAGACTAAGGGAATCTCAAATTGTTTTGAGGAGATGGTTAGAAGGTTAGTTGTCAATGGTGACGAAATAAAAACGTTATATCCAACTTCATCCGTAAAAAACATTATACCTGATTATTATGAATACTTAATAATAACAAGTGAATCTTTAAAACCCACATTCCAGAAACTAGCAAATTGGAAAACACAAAAAGGTGTTCCGACAAATGTCCTTACGACTGCAGAAATAGCTGTTGGTTTCACAGGCTCCACTCTTCAGGAAAAAATCAAAAATGCGCTGAAGTATTATTATGACAACTCAAGTGGAATGTTTACCTATGCTTTGTTGGGCGGTGATGTGGATATTGTGCCCACACAAATCTGTTATGCTGCTTATAATGGAGATGCCCGTAATATGCCGACAGACTTGTATTATGCCTGTTTTGACATAATGGACTGGGATCTTAATGGTAATGGAGTATATGGAGAAATCTATGACAAGTCAGATATTCTTCCTGAGATATACGTCAGTCGCGCTTCTGTAAGTAATGTTTTGGAAGCCGAGACTTTTGTTGATAGAGTAATTTCTTATGAGTCGAACCCATTATGGACAAATAATGCGAAGAAGATATTGATGGCAGGTACTAAAAGAGATATTGAATTTGTGTCTAATTTGGGCTATATGGGTATCGCTTCCGACTCTCAGGTTCATAGTTATTATCTCTACAAATGGTATGTTGAACCATATTGGGATGGTGATAAGGTGGAGTTTTATGATACGCATACGAATTTTCCAGGAGATGGAAATTATGATTTTAGCGCAACACATTTACAAGACAAATTGGAAAATGGTTATGGATTTGTTCACATTATGACACATGGGAATCCGTGGCTATGGAAGATGGAACCAGCGAATGATTATTATACCATATATAATGCATCGTCACAAGATAATCAAGGAGAAACAATCATTCTTACAAGTACTTGTCTTACTAACGCTTTTGACTCTGTATCGACATGTTTGAGTGAAAGCTTTATGAGGAATCCTGACAGTGGAGTACTTGCCTATGTCGGGTGTTCCCGAGAAGGCTTTGGAACGACAGATATATTAAACATAGGCCCTTCAAATATCATTGATGGTCTTATTATGAAAAATATATTCAATTTGAAGGATAATAATTTCGCCCGTTGTGTAATAGATGGAAAATGTGCTTGTATCGCTTGTTGTTATGATTATGACAATCCTTATCGGTGGCTTTTGTTTGGAATTAATCCTATGGGAGATCCCGAAATGCCTATTTATACAACAATACCTCAGGTGTTCGACAATGTAGAAATGGCTTATGGTATCAATGGTCATTATATACACACTAATATTGACAGTTGCCGTATATGCATTATGGGACGAGACAATACAACTTATCTCTGTTCATATAATGTAAGTTCAATAAATGGGTATACATTATCGGATGGAGAATATAACATTTGCATAACAAAAAATGGTTATATTCCATATAATCGTATCTTCGGTATTAACCAAGGGGTTTATATTCAGAATGAGTCTTTTAATGCGAATATAGATATTGTGAATCCGGATGTCTATATTGGTAGTGACGTAAAACCATCAACACTCCAAGGACCTGTTACCATACATGAGAGATCTTCTGTAAAAATATGTGCAAGTAATGGTGTCTTTATCAAAAATGACTTTGAGGTAAAGACTGGTGCAACTTTTGAAATAACACAATAATGAAACCCTATTCATTTTGGGGATATAGTTTTGTTGATAACGGAAATGTTTGTATCTTTGCACAGAAAAAACTTATATACACAATGAAGAAACTGTTGATCTATTTATTGGGCTTTACGCTCACAGTCATCGTGGCAGGTTGCCGCGATGACGAGGATTCGCCGGTTGTTGAACCTGCCGACACAGTCGACTCTACCCTTATGCTGCCTGCTCTGCATGAGATAGTCGACTTGACGGTTCCCCATTCGTCGTTTGGCTATAATACACAGAACGTCTTTGCTCGTGTTAAGTTCAATATCATGGTTGATAGTGATTTGCCAGGAGGAGACCGTTTTTTTGACGATTCAAGAATATTTCTATGCAGTGTCACGACTGAAGGATTCCAGATGCGAGGTTCGTTTAACGGCATCGTCTCAGGGAGACCAGCTTGGCAGGATGCTGACGGTAAGAGTGAACTGAAATTTTCGGAAACCGTCTTCTGCGATGGCCGTAAGGACTGGGCCGAGGGCAGCGTCAATGGTGAAGAACCCAACGAGACATCGCTGGGCTTGAACTCCTTGCTTACGCAGAACTACGCACCGATAGATAATAACAAATGGAGTGCTGAGAAGAATCCTGGTGTTACGACGGAAGGACAGGTGTTGTTTGCATATAGCAGCACTTGTAACGTAGGTGACGGTTATTTCTATGTTATTCCCCGCAATCAACAGAAAGGTGTGGGCATGACAATCGTTTACCATGTCGAAACCATAGATTCTCAGGTGGATGGTCTACTGTCCGACGGCGTGACTCATGGATTCAATGTGGAAGGAAAAGTTATACTATCCGACATATTGGGCGCAGGCATTGACTTCGAACCCGGCAAGGCATACCAGATAACCATTATTATGGGTTCTGAAAATCCCAGAATTGAATACACAACAGGGGTCGGTTCGGTCGGTTCCCGTGTGTACTAACCCTGAAAATGGCATGAGTCCGTAAGATTAATAGCAAAAAAATATCGGAATGTGCATAATTTATTGTAATTTTGCACCCGTAGACATATAAAAAGACGAAGCAACCGCAGCTTTTGTTAGTCTCCCGAACGGCAAATTCAATAA
>JAGABW010000003.1 GCA_017614465.1 Bacteroidaceae bacterium
ATTTTATTTTCTTCGGTTCCATAACGACGATAGGTAATACTAACCACACGATCTGTTTTCATGGCTTCGATTACCCGTAAAAGGAGATTGCCGCCCGAAGGAATATGCTCTAAAAGAATACGATGGTACATTCCCTGGCTTTCTCCAACCATATTTCCTACACTCAGTGTAGAAAGCATCCAGTTTTGGACTGTGTCGCCACGTAAAACTTCAGCATTTTCAATATAATACTTGTTCTCGTTCTTTTTGTCGCATTCTATATTAATACCGAATATGTCTTCTATCGCAGCTCTGTGACGATAGAATGTAGTGCGAGAAAGACACTCGCCATCACTCATATCCGTTTCAAGCCAAAGTTCGTTTATCTCGGACAGCGACAGGGCTCTGTATCTATAGATTGTTTTTACAAGCCAAATATATTCTTTAAATTTTTCGTAGGTTTTCATCTGGTTTTACTGATATGGTATTTAACTTTAAGATTAGAAATTTATAATCACATTATTAATATTAATAAGGAATTACGATGTAAAGACATCTGAGAATTAAAGGGGAAATCGGAGCAATCTTATTTATTGCTCCGTTTTGCCTGATTCCAATATTCATCCATTTCTTCTAATGTGAGTTCGTTTATCGCCCTACCCGATTCACGTGCTTTATCCTCAACATAATTAAAGCGAGAAATGAATTTCTGATTTGTAAGCTCCAATGCTGTGTCTGGATTAATCTTGTATAATCGGGCTGCATTGATCAGACTGAACATGATATCGCCAAACTCTGATGTGGCCTTATCTTTATCCATGTTCTCAACCTCGGCTTCAAATTCTGATATTTCTTCCTTCACCTTATTCCACACATCACGGCGTTCTTTCCAGTCGAAGCCCACATTACTTGCCTTTTCCTGAATACGGTCGGCTTTTATCACTGAAGGCAATGCTGAAGGTACACCGCTCAACACGGTCTTATTGCCGTCTTTCTCTTTGGTTTTCAGCTGTTCCCAGTTTTGAAGGACCTGTCCGGTGTTGTTTACTGTCACATCGCCATACACATGAGGATGACGGTAAATCAGTTTGTCACACAATTTGTTGCATACATCGGCTATATCGAATTGCTTCTGCTCACTACCTATCTTTGCATAGAAAACAATATGAAGCAGGACATCGCCCAATTCCTTGCATATATTGGCTGAATCTTCATTCAACAAAGCATCACACAACTCATAAGTTTCCTCAATGGTGTTGGGGCGTAAACTCTGATATGTCTGTTTTCTGTCCCATGGGCATTTCTCACGTAACGTATCCATCACATCAAGCAAACGTTCAAATGCTTTCAACTGCTCTTCACGACTGTTTATATTTGTATCCATATAAAAATACTCTCTCTTAAATAAGTTATCGTATTAATATTTTGTTTTGAAAGTACAAAAATAATAAAAAAACATTAACGTAAGAAAAAAAAACAGAGATTTGTCTTTAACTAAAAAACTTTTACGTACCTTTGCACACATGTAATATTAAAAGTTAAACATAAAATAAAAAAGACCAATGAAAAAATTATTAATTGCAGCTAGCTTATTAATTGTATCTGCCTTTTCATTCCAATCATGTTTAGATGATGCCACTAATGAATTTTCTTCTACTTTCATCGGAATTATTGACAGTATCGAGTATGAAGATATAAATGACACATCATTCAACGAATGTATTGTTAAGGCATTCTCATCAGCAGAAACACCTTTTGGCGTTCTTAGCGGAGAACCTTCTATTTTTGAAGTTAAGGAAGTCAGCAATGTGTCTCCAGACAGAGCACTTTACAACTGCATCATGTCAGCCGAGCAACAATACTATAATTTATTGCAAACAATTGATCCTGAAGAAAACGTAAGAATAAAGATCAATAATTATACTGCCGACACATTAAATGCCGACACATTAGACGGATTCGTTATCTACTATGGTTTATATGGTTATTCTTTGTTTGAGGCCGGAAAATGGAGTTCTACTGCAAAAGCATTTAGCATGATTTTTCCCAAATAAAATTACTAATAAACTTTTCCCGAAAACCATTTTTTGACAATATTGACATTTGATAGAAAGCATTAACCATGTACCAACAGATTATTGACAAATACTATCAAGACAATAATAAGTTAAAAGACATTTTAGTTTATCATAGCCGTTGTGTGGCCGACAAAGCCTTGAAAATTGCCAAAAACCATCCGGAAATGGCACTCGACATCAAGTTTATTGAAGAAGCTGCCATGCTACACGACATTGGTATATTCAAATGCAACGCCCCCGACATTTTCTGTTTTGGAACAGAGCCTTATATATGTCACGGAACAATAGGAGCCGAATTAATCAGAAATGAAGGGTTTCCACAACATGCATTAGTATGTGAACGACACACCGGCACAGGGCTATCACTTGATTATATCATAAAGAACAATCTTCCTGTCCCACACAGAGATCTATGTCCGGTAAGTATGGAAGAACAGATTATTTGTTTTGCCGACAAATTCTTTTCAAAGACTAAATTAGACAGAGAGAAGACAATAGACCAGGCAATGAGCACTATGGCAAAATGGGGAGAAGAATGTGCTACTCAATTCAAGAAATGGTGTGACTTGTTTTTATAACGATCTCATAATCCAATGTTATAATATACGTATCATTGGTTTTAACACATAAGACCTTGCTTCTGAAAGAAGTGAGGTCTTTTTTAGCGATTGATTCTGCCACCCCGTTCGGGGTCATAATGTATATGCCAACCGTTATCAGGACTTACAGGGGTTCCGCTTCGCCACATCTCCAGTTTGTGGTCTTTTCAGCCTTTCAGGCTTTCTGTTTGTAATAAATCTATAAAAAGTTTTTATGTTTTTTGTTGGTTTGTGATTGTGAACAACACGAAGACAATTAAAACAAGATTCTCATTCCAACAAAAAAGGGATGTGGCAGAAACCACATCCCCATATCGTTTGATTTTAGATTAAATCAATTATTATTTTGCGAGCTTACCGTCAGAACCAAGTACGTTCACAATCTTGTGGATGTACATCTTCTTCATGTTCTCACGAGCTGGCTTCAAATATTGACGTGGATCGAAATCTCCAGGGTGTTCAGCAAGGTGCTTGCGGATAGCAGCAGTCATTGCAAGACGAGAGTCTGAGTCAATGTTGATCTTACATACTGCAGATTCAGAAGCCTTACGAAGTTGTTCTTCTGGAATACCGATAGCAGCTTCAAGCTTACCACCATATTTGTTGATTGTTTCAACTTCGTCCATAGGAACTGAAGAAGATCCGTGAAGAACGATTGGGAATCCAGGAAGTTTCTTTTCGATTTCAGCAAGAACGTCGAATGCCAATGGTGGTGGAACAAGTACGCCATTAACGAGTTTGCACTGAGCTGGAGTGAACTTGTGAGCACCGTGAGAAGTACCGATTGAGATAGCGAGTGAATCACATCCTGTGCGAGTTGCGAAGTCAATAACTTCTTCTGGTTTTGTATATGTTGATTCAGCTGCAGATACTTCATCTTCAACACCTGCAAGAACACCAAGTTCAGCTTCAACAGTTACGTCGAACTGATGTGCGTAATCAACAACTTTCTTTGCCAAAGCAACGTTTTCTTCATATGGAAGGTGTGAACCGTCGATCATAACTGAAGAGAAACCGTTATCGATACAATCTTTGCAAAGTTCGAATGAATCTCCGTGGTCAAGGTGAAGAACGATTTCTGGATTTTCACATCCAAGTTCTTTTGCGTATTCTACAGCACCCTTAGCAAGGTTACGAAGAATTGTACCATTTGCATAGTTACGAGCACCTTTAGATACCTGCATGATAACAGGAGACTTAGTTTCAACAGCAGCCATTACGATAGCCTGCATTTGTTCCATTGTGTTGAAGTTGAAAGCAGGAATTGCATATCCACCTGCAACAGCTCTCTTGAACATCTCGCGTGTGTTTACGAGACCAAGATCTTTGTAATTAACCATAATTTGTGTTTTATTTATAAATAAAAAATACTAATGTATACTTATTTCGTTGCAAAGTTACAAAAATTTCATGACAAGCAATCTATTAATCACAATTAATTCCTAACTTTGCACTACAAATAATATCATTATGAGCATAAAATCATCATATTACTTGCTTTTTGTCATGTCCGTTTTGCTATATTCTTGCGAAAAAGTTGAAATTCCTAACGACGACACAGACAACACTCAAAACGAAGAACTCATTGTGGAGGACGACACACAATCAGCGAAAGAACGTAACGGAAGTAAAGATTATCCATTCACTGCCGACGACCTGTCAACAGGAAGCGTTGGACTATATATAACTACAACAAACAGCTCAAAAAACGATTGCTGGGTAGAGGGATATATTATAGGTTATATCAACGGAACAAACATAAACAATGCCGTGTTTGATGCTGGCGACAAAGAAACTAACATTTTACTTGCGTCCTCACCCGACGAAACCGACATCAAAAAGGTTGTACCTGTACAACTTTCTACCGGTTCGTCTTATATTGATGCACGCTCTGCACTCAACCTTCATCAACACCCTGAAAACCTGAGACGCAAAGTAAAAGTGTTAGGAAAACTATGCACATACATGTCTGTAGCTGGAATAAAAAACACAAGAGATTACTTTGTTGCAGAGCCTCAAAACGATTGAAAACTGATAATTACAACACTGAAGCGCAATTGATTAATAATAACTATCAACTTTCAATTGTGTTTGCTCTTTTCTCCTTTCTTCG
>JAGABW010000108.1 GCA_017614465.1 Bacteroidaceae bacterium
AGAAGTTAAGCCCAAGCGCGCCGATGGTACTGCACCGCAATGTGGGAGAGTAGGTCGCCGCCTTTTTTAGCATACTGGACTGCAAGTTTCGGAAAGATTCTTGCAGTCCTTTTTTTATGCCTGTTTCCGGCGAGGTCGCAGTCGGGTTAGTACCGCACAGCTGTATTCTCATGGGTATGGTAACTCATGGGAAATGGAAATACACTGGAAACGAGTATAATTATCTATTATCTGTTTATATTATCAATAATACATATCCCCGATAACTACACGTAAACAGTTATCGGGGATATGTATTAATATTTATCAGACCATCAATTTTAAAATTGTCTTCTTCCTCTTCCATGATATGAATATGATATCTCGTAGTAACTTACGTCGGGCATGAAATTAATATCATAATCATTATCGTTTCTATATACAATTCCAATTACATCTATATGCATTTCGTTATTTAGATGATAATATGAGGTATAATAAGCTATGGCTCGTTGTATGTTGATTAGTTTTCTCTTGTTTACTGCTTCTTCTGGTCTGCCGGTATAATCATTTGCCTTAGCTCTTGTTTTTACTTCAATGAAATGTAGTTCATTATTTTTCATTGCTACAAGGTCTAATTCACATCCACGATGAAGATTCCAGTTTCTGTGTAATATTCTGTATCCGTTTTTTGCTAAATAATCTCCGGCAATTTCTTCTCCTATCTGTCCTAATTCCTGATTATGATTCATTTGTTGTATGTATATTTTTTATTAATTGTTGTACAAATTTACAAATTATATATGAATTATCCCGATATTGAGATCTTATTTTTAATTTTTTACTTCTTTTTCTTGTAAACTTGACATTTTAAATGTTAAGTTATATTATTTTTTTGATTTGAATTTGTCAAGTCTATAATAAATCGTATATTTGCAGTCAATATATTACTTTTGATATGGATAATAACGTTATATTGAATAATTTAAAAGAAATATTATCTTCTAGAGGTATTTCTCAACGTGATTTTGCTTCTATGATAGGTAAAAGCGAGACTGTTGTGAGTCGTTGGTTTTCTGGAAAGGTTGCAATGTCACAGAATAGTATATCAAGTATAGAGCAAGCATTAGGTGAATCTATTGTTAAGTCGAATGTTAAGCGCAAAGTTGCTTTAATCTCTGGAATTACAGGTCAGGATGGTAGTTTCCTTGCAGAATTCCTCTTAGAGAAGGGATATGAAGTCCATGGCATAATGCGTCGCAGTTCTTCATTCAATACTGGTAGAATTGAACATTTGTATTTGGACGAATGGGTGCGTGATATGAAGCAACAGAGAACTATTAATCTTCATTATGGAGATATGACTGATTCTTCTTCACTTGTCAGAATACTTCAATATGTGAAACCTGATGAGATTTATAACTTAGCAGCCCAGAGCCATGTGAAGGTTTCATTTGATTGTCCAGAATATACAGCCGAAGCAGATGCTGTAGGAACACTTAGACTTCTTGAAGCTATTAGAATTCTTGGAATGGAGAAGACTTGCAGAATCTATCAAGCCAGTACATCGGAATTATATGGTAAGGTACAAGAGATACCTCAAACAGAAACAACTCCATTTTATCCTCGTAGTCCTTATGGTGTGGCTAAACAATATGCCTTCTGGATTATAAAGAATTATAGAGAGGCTTATGGTTTCTTTGCTGTTAACGGTATTCTTTTCAATCATGAATCAGAGCGTAGAGGGGAGACCTTCGTAACACGAAAGATAACAATTGCAGCATCTCGTATTGCTCAAGGTATGCAAGATAAGTTATATTTGGGTAATTTGAATTCTCTTCGTGACTGGGGATATGCAAAGGATTATGTAGAATGTATGTGGTTGATGTTGCAGCATGAGGTTCCTGAAGATTTTGTTATTGCAACAGGTCATTATCATTCAGTACGAGAGTTCTGTACTTTAGCCTTTAAAGAGGTTGGAATAGATTTGCGTTGGGAAGGAGAAGGAGTCAACGAAAAAGGTATCGATATTAAAACAAATAAGGTATTAGTGGAAGTCGATCCTAAGTATTTCCGTCCAGCAGAGGTCGATCAGTTACTTGGCGATCCGACAAAAGCAAAGAATGTTCTTGGTTGGAATCCGCAAAAAACAAGTTTTGAAGATCTGGTACGCTTGATGGTTCGACATGATATGAAGTTTGTTAAGAAACTAAAGGTTCAAGCTGATATAGATAAATTATCAGTGTAGTGTAATACAATTTTAAGATGGAGAAAGATTCATTAATATATGTTGCAGGCCATAGAGGAATGGTCGGAAGTGCAATTGTACGTGAGTTAAAACGTCAAGGTTATAATAATATAATTGTACGTACACGTAAGGAACTGGACTTATGTGATCAGCAAGCAGTTAATGCTTTTTTTGAGAAGGAGAAGCCTGAGTATGTATTCTTGGCTGCAGCTAAGGTTGGTGGAATTGTTGCCAATCAGAATGCTTTAGCTGACTTCATGTATGATAACATGATTTTGGAGATGAATGTAATTCATGCTGCGTGGGTTAATGGCTGTAAGAAATTGCAGTTCTTAGGTAGCAGTTGTATTTATCCCCGTTTGGCACCTCAGCCAATGAAAGAGACATGTTTGTTGACTTCAGAATTAGAAAAGACCAATGAGGCTTATGCGTTGGCAAAAATCAGCGGTTTGAAGTATTGTGAATTTCTTAATCGTCAGTATGGAACAGATTATATCTCAGTTATGCCTACTAATTTATATGGTCCTAATGACAATTATCATCCAGAGCATTCGCATGTTCTTCCAGCCTTGATACGTAGGTTTCATGAAGCAAAGGAAGCTGGTTTGTCCGAGGTTGTATGTTGGGGAGACGGTTCTCCTTTACGTGAATTCCTGTATGTCGATGATTTGGCAAATCTGTGTGTCTTTCTTATGAATAATTATAGCGGGAATGAAACAGTAAACGCAGGTACAGGGAAAGAGATCTCAATTCGCGAATTAACAGAGTTGGTAGCCAAGGTAATAGGTTACAACGGTGTAATAAAATGGGATACTTCTCGTCCTAATGGTACTCCACGTAAGTTATTAGATGTTTCAAAGGCCGAGGGTTTGGGATGGAAGTATAAAACAGAATTAGAAGAAGGAATCCGTTTGACGTATAAAGATTTTCTTGAGAATCCAATGCGTGCAGAAAGATAAAAGCGTTAATATATGAAGAAAGTTTTTGTTTCAGGTTGCTATGATTTGTTGCATAGTGGTCATGTGGAATTTTTCAAACAAGCTTCTCAATATGGGGAATTATATGTAGGTATTGGTTCAGACGAGACGATTTTACACTATAAGCATCATAAACCGATTTATTCCGAACAGGAACGTTTGTTTATGGTTAAGAGTATCAGATATGTAAAAGATGCCTATATAAATGCGGGTGATGGAATTATGGATTTCATTCCGACATTGGATATAGTCAAACCTGATATCCTGGTTGTAAATAGTGACGGAGACCATGATGATAAGCGCAGATTATGTCAGGAGCTTGGTATGGAATATGTTGTGTTGGAGCGCATTCCAGCCAGTGGATTACAAGCCAGATCGAGTACAGATCTTAAGAAATCTGAATGTCAGATTCCTACCAGATTAGATTTAGCAGGAACATGGATTGATCAACCATATGTCTCTTGTTTTTGTCCAGGTTGGGCTTTGACCATAAGTATTGAACCAACATTTGAGATTCGTCAACGATGTGGTTTGAGTACATCTACAAGAGATACAATAAAGAGTATATGGCCATACCAGTTGCCAAATATGGATCCTGAGATGTTGGCAAGACTTGTGTTTTGTTTTGAGAATCATCCAGAGAAATCATCCGATATTATCAGTGGGGCTCAAGATGCCATAGGTATATGTATGCCAGGTTTGACACGTCATTTCTACAATAATCATTTCTGGCCAGAGAAGATAGAGACATGTTCAGATGAGAAAATATTATCATGGTTGGAGAATCATCTGTGTATGATTCCGTTAGAACCACGCGTTGAAGGTTGTTCTGTGGTAAAGGATAAGGATATCACCAAGGACAAGGTTAAAGCCTTGGCTGATGCTGCAGACGCCTGTTGGAAGGCAATTCTGGAGATGAACACAGAGGCTTTCGCAAAGGCATATAATGACTCGTTTAATGCTCAGGTTTCGATGTTCCCTGCAATGATACAGGGATGTGTACAGCCTGCAATTGATAAATATTCAGTAATGTCAGGAGTAAAGGCGTGGAAGTTGCCTGGTGCCGGCGGTGGTGGATATTTGGCATTGGTCGTTGATGATGCATTAAGTTTTGCGGAGAATCACAAGGAAGCGATACGTATTTTCATCAGAAGGGCAGGGATGCTTTAATCCGTCCAGATGTAAATCATTTAGTTAACATTTAAAATATATATAATTATTTATGGTATATGGAATAATTGGCACAGGAGCAATTGGTGGTTATTATGGTGCAAAATTAGCGCGAGCAGGAAAAGATGTACATTTCCTCCTACATAGTGACTACGATTATGTGTGTAAGCATGGTTTGGTTATAAACTCATGTGATGGTGATTTCATGCTTCCGTCGGTACAAGCCTATGACGCATCTTTCAAGATGCCACAGTGTGATGTTGTTATTGTTGCTATGAAATCAACGAATCAGAGTGTTGTTCCTGATTTGATTCGTCCGTTACTGAAAGAAGACACCTTGGTCTTGCTAATACAAAACGGAATTGGTTTGGAGCCAGATCTCCAACAGTCATTCCCTAATTTACATATAGCAGCCGGATTAGCTTTTATATGTTCAGGTAAGACTGAACCGGGAGTTATCAGTCATCAGTGTTATGGAAGCATCAACATAGGTAATTATTCATGTAAAAATAGTCAGATGTTGAGTTCGATGATTGCCGATTTCCGTGATAGCGGTATAGAGACAAATGAATTAGAGTATTACGAGGCAAGATGGAAGAAAGCAGTTTGGAATATGCCATTTAACGGAATGACAGTCGTAATGAATGCCAAAACCGATGAACTCTTGCAATGCAAGTCAACCCGTCAGTTGATTCGTCGTCAGATGAAGGAGGTTGTCAATGCAGCAAACGCATTGGGAGTTACAGCACTTAATGATGACTTTATCGAGAAAATGATTGATATGACGGATTCAATGACACCGTATTCTCCGAGCATGAAACTCGATTTCGATTATAATCGTCCGATGGAGGTCAATTATCTGTATTCCCGACCAATATATGAGGCAAGTAAGGTCGGTTGCGACATGCCTTGTCTAAAGATGCTGGAAGAGGAGTTATTGTTTATAGAAAGTAAAAGGAAACATCTGTGATGTTTCCTTTATATTATTCTGTCTCCCAGAAGTTTGCCAAGGCTTCTTTTTATGTTTTGTAATAATATTTGTTGTTGTAACAGATCTTTTGCTTTATTTACATCCGATATAACTTCTGGTTTTGTCAATTGCTGTAATATATTTTGTAATTTATCGTCGATAATGGCATATTTATAATCAAGAAGGAGATGAATAACATATTCAACACAAGTCATTTTTTCTTCTGATGGAATGTTATTATTCTCAGTTATCTCATATTTGTCGGAAATTAAGTTAACAGCTTCTTGACTAATGGCAACATCTGGTGAGTTAAGGAAAATCTTACTCATAGAAACATCGTCTGATTCGTCATCAGCATGCTGTTCCGCTAATTTCAGCATGTTATAATATAATGGAGACTGAAATTCTATTGAGTCAATCTTCAATTGTGTAATTATATATTTTATGATATTGGTTTTGTCTTGTTCACCATTTTCATTCACAGGATGAAATTGGTGGAAACCAAATCGTATTATATGACGTATTATGAGTTGCTCTAATCCTTCAAACTTACTTCTTTCCTTTTTTTCTATATTTGTTTGGATCTGATTGGTGTCAGAGTTATTATCTGTGTTATTTTGAGAAGATGTTATATCAGAATTGTTAGAGACGTTATTATTAACAGCCTCGTTATTTCTTCTGTTCTCTTCTTCTTTGCGTTTTTTTCTGTCTTCTCTAAGTTTATATCTTTGTTTGTTTACTTCGTTTTGAATGAGCGATTCGCTTACTTTGAGCATTTCGCTGCATTTATGGATATAAACGGAGCGTTCAATTTCTTCAGGAATAAGAGAAATTGATTCAACGATGCTTGATATCAAGTCAGCCTTTTTAATAGGATCGTCTCCTGCTTCTTCTTTAAGAAGATTTGTCTTAAAGGTGATGAAGTCGGTTTGATGTGTTTCTACGTATTCTTTGAATTCTGTGGCATTATGTTTTCTTGCAAATGAATCAGGGTCTTCTCCGTCGGGGAGTAGTAGTATCTTAACACGCATTCCACCTTCGAAGAGCATATCTGTACCGCGTAGTGCTGCATGGATACCAGCAGAATCGCCATCGTAGATAAGTGTTATATTCTTTGTATATCTTCTTAATAGTCTAATTTGGTTGTTGGATAATGCTGTTCCGGAGTTAGCTACAACATTTTCGATTCCCGATTGGTGCATTGACAGTACGTCTGTATATCCTTCCACCATATATACGTTGTCTTTCTTAGATATGCTTTGTTTAGCTTGAAAGAGTCCGTATAATTCGTTTGCTTTATGGTAAATTTCAGATTCGGGAGAGTTTATGTATTTCTGATTAACACCTTTTGTTCTGGCATCGAGCACACGTCCTCCGAATCCAATAACCTGACCATTGACACCAAACCATGGAAATATAACTCTTCCCCAGTACTTATCGCGTAATGTTCCGTCGTCACGTTTGTAGCATAAACCAGTCTTAATGAGATATTCCTCTTTATATCCCATTTTCATTGCAGTTTTAGCTAATGCGTCGTGTTGTTGCAGACTATATCCCAAACGGAATTTTGTTATGATATCTTCACGGAAACCTCTATTGTAGAAATAAGCCAATCCTATAGCTTTTCCGTCTTCACTGTTTTTTAGAGTTTCATTAAAATAGTTAGAAGCCCATGCGTTGACAGCGAACATACTTTCTCTTTCATTGTGTATTTGTTTTTCTTCGGCTGTCATCTCTTTCTCATCAAACTCTATATTGTATTTCTTTGCAAGAAACCTCAGTGCTTCATAATAGGTGAGTTGTTCTTTTTTCATTATAAAATGAACAGCATTTCCACCTTCTCCGCAACTGAAACATTTACATATACCTCTTGCTGGTGAAACATAGAATGATGGGGTGGTATCATCGTGGAAAGGACATAATCCTTTGTAACTGGCACCGCTTCTACGTAAACTTACATATTCAGATACCACATCGACAATATTGGCGGTGTTCATTATTTTGTCGATTATATCTTGTGGTATCATATTATTGTTGTTTAAATTAAGAATTAGAAAATATGAGTTTCCCAGATATTATAATCTGTCACATAGAGTCGGCAAGATATTATTTGCCTATTTGTTTATAGAATTCCTCACGCATCTGACTACTGCTGAAATCGCCAGAATAGTCGCTTGTAACAGTAGTTGCTCCTTGTTTTTCCACACCTCTCATCTGCATACACATGTGTTGTGCTTCTACAACAACCATAACACCCTTTGGTTGAAGTGCTTGTTGTATGCATTGGCATATTTCGCGTGTGAATCGTTCCTGAACTTGAAGTCTGTGTGATAGAATATCTACTATACGTGGAATCTTACTTAATCCGACGATACTTCCATCTGGAATATATGCGATGTGGACTTTACCAAAGAATGGTAACATATGATGTTCGCATAGTGAATAGAATTCAATATCTTTTATCAAGACGGGTTTAGAGTAATCTTCTTTGAATTTAGCAGAGTTCAATACAGCTATTGGGTCAACGCTATATCCGCTTGTAAATTGTAGAATACACTTTGCAACTCGTTCAGGTGTGTTAATAAGTCCTTCTCTGTTAAGATCCTCGCCAACAGTTGTAAGAACTTGTGTGACGCATTCTTTAAGATCTTTTACCTTAGACTCATCGTATTGTGTGATAATCATTTCAAATATCTTTATTTAAACTGATTTTTGAGTTATTATTATGATTGGTGAATAATGTTTTTTCACCGTTCGGTAAGATTATATATTATTGAGTTCTGTTAAATATATATTAATGTCTTATATGTTCGCGTGAAACATATATTTCACTTCTTACTATGATTGCTTCAGAGAAACCACGAGCTTTAATCTTTCTAAGATAGCTATTGGCTTCTTCACGGTTAGTGAAGTCACCAACTCTGCATCGCCAATGTGGAGATTCGAATGATGTATATGCTCTAAGTTCAGGAAAACTGTGAGTAAGTTTTGAACCTACCTGTTGTGCCTTAGTTTGATCTGATCTTTGGTTGGAGCCAAAAAATACTTGTATTCTATAACCTTTGACTCTTTGCATTACGCCAGATGCACGTCCTTTACTTTCTTCAGAATTGTCAAGTTGTTTAACTTTAGATTCTGTTGTAATCGAAGGTTTGTTTGAAGTAGTGACATTGCTTGGTACAACGATTCCACCATTTAGGATATCTGTTAAGCGTTCGTCCTGTTCAATCTCGATTTTTCCTTGGTTGGCAACATCAGCTTTTAGCTGTTGAGTAAAATTTTGAGCTTTCATGGTTGCCGAAGCAACCATGAAAACCAAAATTGTTAGTTGGAATACTTTCATATTCTCGACAATTAGTTATACTTTTTATTTCCAAGCATCAATGATACCTTTGAAATCAGCAGTCTTGAGAGAAGCACCACCGATAAGACCTCCGTCGATATCTTTCTTAGAGAACAATTCAGGTGCGTTAGATGCTTTGCAAGAACCTCCGTAAAGGATTGAAGTGTTTTCAGCAACATCGTTACCATACTTTTCAGCGATGATAGAGCGGATGTAAGCGTGTATTTCTTCAGCCTGGTCAGAAGTAGCAGTTTTACCTGTACCGATAGCCCAGATTGGTTCGTATGCAATTACGATGTTAGAGAATGCTTCAGCAGAAAGGTGGAATACACTTCCTTCGAGTTCAGCCTTAACAACTGCGTTTTGTTCGTTAGCTTCGCGTTGTGCAAGGCTTTCACCGATACAGAAGATAACTTTAAGACCATTAGCAAGTGCCAAGTCAACCTTTTCCTTAAGGATTTCAGGTGTTTCATTGTAGTATTCGCGACGTTCAGAGTGTCCAAGAATAACATATTCAGCACCAGTTGATTTAACCATTTCAGCGCTAACTTCACCAGTGAAAGCACCAGAAGCCTTATCTGCACAGTTTTCAGCACCAAGTTCGATTATTGAGTGATCGATAATATTTGAAACAGGAGCTAAATGTATGAATGGAGTACAGATAATAACTTTGCAGTTTGGTTTTTCTGCTGTAAGTACTTGATTGAGTTCTGTTGCCAAAGCAACACCTTCTTGCAGGTTTTTGTTCATTTTCCAGTTACCTGCTACAATTTTCTTTCTCATTTTCTTTTATTTTTATGTTTAATAATATAAAATTTATATTTCTTCTTTAATGTTATAATTTGTTGAGTTCCTGTATTGTTGGAATATTCCAGTTACTCCATTTTTTTGTTATGACACCATTATGTATGTATATAACACCAGGATTTGCTCTAACCATAGTTTTTAGAATTCTTTCATCGGAATTATATATTATATATTCTGCCCCGGTATAATCGATCCATTTTTGTTGCAGTGATGAGTCTGAAGCTGTAATGCAATAGAATTCTACATCATCTTTTTGACAAGTAAAATCGTATATCTCGTTTATTTTGTCAATTGAGCCTTGATCTGCAGTATTGAGATCTGGTGCAATAAGCAAGAATATATCTCCGTTTGGTGTTATTATATCGTTTGTGATATCCTCGTTATCGGCTTCGATGTAGAGATCTATGATTCCGTTGTTTGTAGATTCAACAGGTGTACGTTTTGTTTCAACGTATTTCCATGTAGAATCAGGATCTTCGTCATCGATACTGAGTTCCTTTTTTACACCGTCTTTTTCGTATACGATAGTTACATCGAATTGTGGGTGGTGATTTCCGTCATTTAATGCTTTTACCAAGTCAGTTCCGATTTTGTATGGACGGAAGTCTATCGGAGGTAGGGCATAGATGGCGTATGTTGTATAAGCGATAATACCCACGATGGCAGTTGTAGTTATTATCCAATCAATATGTTTTGATAATATTGGTTGAATAAGTTTCCACTTAAGTGTGGTTATTACGGTAGCCGTTAGCAGAATCAGATTTTTTATCAGAGTCTGTACGTTGGTAAGTATAATTGCATCACCGAAACAGCCGCAGTCGCTCACTGGATTAAAAATAACGATGTAGATAGTAAGAATAGTCATTGCAATCATGAATATAAGACTTACTTTCGTTACGAGTTCGCGTTTTATTCCGAGTGCGTAATATATACCTAATGAAAATTCAAAGATCGCTATTAATATTGCTGTTATCAGAAATAACGTTTCAGGGATGTTATTAATATGCCAAACTGCAAAATAATCTTGCAATTTATACTGCATACCAAGTGGATCGTTTGCTTTTACGAATCCTGAGAACATGAATGTTGCTGCAAGTATGCATCGGCATATGTTAACTAAGGCTTTCACGCTTCCTTAAAATCAAGTTTTATTAATCCGAAGACGGAATAATTAATCATATCAAGATAGTTGGCATCGATACCTTCGCTGACAAGTGTCTTGCCATTATGCTCTTCAATTTCTTTTGTTCTGTTAATCTTTGTCAGAATGAAATCGGTATAAGAACTAACTCTCATAGAGCGCCATGCTTCATCGTAATCGTGATTCTTTTTTAGCATTAGCTCTAATGCTTTACCAGCATATTTGTCATAGTAGGTTATGGCTTCGTCTGTTTTCATGTCAACATGATCGGTATAACCTAATTCTAATTGAATCAGTCCGACAATTCCGTAATTTACGATTGCTTGGAATTCAGAGTATATACCTTCTCCTACTAATGATTTTCCTTTTATTTCAAGGCTTCTTATTCTTTTAGCTTTAATGAATATTTGGTCTGTGACAGACTGTGGGCGCAGTATTCTCCATGATGGACCATAGTCGTGTAGTTTTTTGACAAACACTTCACGACATTTCTGCATTTCCTGTTTGAATTGTTCTGATGTATTCATTGTTCTGTCATTATGTTTTGTTCATATCTTAGATTAATAATCTTAGTATATGTTCATATTATTCTGCAAAGATACTAAATATTAAGGAAAGCATAGTGCCGATTGTCCATTAATTTCGTAAAAAAAGCAGAACATATGTAAATGACTGTATATTTGAGTGGTGAGGATTACACTTAATTGAGTTTTTTGTCGTGTTCATTCGTTTTTATCATTGGTGTATATACATAAAAGTGGGAGTGTCAATTTGACACTCCCACTTGTTATTGGTATGATTTTATTGTAAATTCTTATTGTGCAACCTTAAGTACTTGTCCTTGTGAGATAAGACTATTTGGTTTTAGGTTGTTGAGTTTGCAAAGCTGTTTGAGAGTTAATCCGTGATTAGTTGCTATACGGAATAAGTTATCTCCAGTTTGCACCACATATGTGTCGCTTTTTTGTTGTGTAGCAACAGAGTTCTGTGATGTAGTAGAACTTTGTGTGATAGGTGCTTGTTTAGCAGTTGCAACTTGTTGAGGTGCGAACACCATATTTGATGCAGGTGCTATAGCAAGTTGTTGGTTTTGTGCCTGATGTTGGTTTACAAATGGCACGATCTGAGATTCCTGAGCTGCGATTGCATTTGTAGATGCAGCTTTTGGCTTGTTCTGGATTTGTCCAGGTTTGATAGTGTAGAAATCGCCTACAACGTCTTGTCTTTCGAAATCGAACAAAAGCGCAGGGTTAATTGTTTGTCCGAGCAAGCGTGTCTCGAAGTGTAGGTGACTACCGCTTGAACGTCCTGTATTACCTCCAAGTCCGATAGGTTGTCCTGCTCGTACTATTTGGTTTTCTTTTACTAATTGTTTGCTAAGATGTCCGTAGAGTGTTTCAAGTCCGTTAGGGTGGCGTAATACTACATAATATCCCCAACCTCCAGCGTTATATTTTACGACGCGTGCCTTTCCGTCAAATGCTGCGTAGATAGTATCTCCAGTATAGACTTTAACGTCCAAACCTTTGTGCATACGTCCTCCGCGTGGTCCGTATTTTGAAGTTATTTTACGGCTTGGGGTAGGCATTGCGAAACCTCTAAGATCTATTCTGAAATTTTGTGGTAATGTACCTGGGGCGATTATTGCAGATTTGTTGTCCCATGTACTATATATATCAGATGCTGGGTTGTTTAAATCGATAAATGATGAAGAATTATTGAATTTAATCGATTTTAGGTCTGATAATTTTCGGTCAGAAGGGGCTCGGTTAGCAAGAAGATCTTGTGCAGAAGCATTAATTGTCATTGTGGCGACAGTTGCTAACGCAAGCATTTTGTTTAATAATTTTATCATAATATAGGTATATAATTATGTATATTTCTTTAATTTTAATTTAATTTCTTTTGGTATATATGATATCAATAAGTTCATATTTGCAATTTTTAGATTGCAAATGCAGAAACGTTATTAATATTCATCGTTGGCGTACAAGAATTGGAAGTTAGCCAATTTATAATCGAAGATTTCTTCAGGTTTGAAGAATCGGTATATTTCAACTACTGCATTTTCTGGTGAATCACTTGTGTGGATGATATTTTCTTGGAAACTCATACCGAAATCACCTCTGATTGTACCAGGAGCAGCTTTTCTTCCGTTTGTACTACCGGTCATTGCTCTTACTGTTTCTACTGCATCTACACCTTCGTAGCAACAGCATACAACAGGAGCTGCCATCATGGAGTCTTTGATTCTTTGGAAAAAGGGCTTTGTTGCTAAATGTGAATAATGACGATTAAGAATCTCGTTAGTTAATTGCATCATCTTCATTCCGCATAATCGAAGTCCTTTACGTTCAAATCTTGCTGTTACTTCGCCTACAAGTGCTCTTTGTACAGCGCTTGGCTTAAGTATTACCAGTGTTTTCTCCATGTGTTCGTTTCTTTGTTACTTTTTGTGAAACAGCGTCTGTTTATATGATTTTTAACGCTATTTTTTATCACTTACCAATTGCAAAGGTATAATTTTATTTTGAATTAACCAAATATCCTTTACTCTTTTTAGTATTATTTACAGATTTGTTAACGTTTGTTGAAAGTGCCTTTAGAGGTATTTGTTGTAGATTTTTGGTTGTTATTCTCTTAAAAATCATTCCAATCGTTGATGTTGTTTACATATTTAATGCTATCTTCAACTGAAAAGATTTTGTTTGTTTCTGATTGTGTGGCCTTACTAAGTTTATCGATGTTTGGACCAGCCATATAGGTATATATATCCTCTTCTTCGTCGGTTTCCGGGTTATATCGGCTTAAATGTTCTTTAGTAGCGACCGATGATAGTTTGCTTTCTGAAATGAGGAATCCTGAGCTATATGTCCATCCAGTGCCTTGTCTCACACATATTATTTTATTATTGGCATATTGGATATCTTCGAAACTGACTGGATTTCCGATAATAATCTCAACTTTGTTATTACCGCATGTTGCAATGGCGATATTGTTTCCGTCGGTCATAAATACCTCGTTAATCCCGTCATTATCAATATCTATGAGCTTATAGTGTTTTGGCTCTGAGTCATTGTCGAAGTTTTCTTTCCATGCCGATATATAATCTTCAAGTGTTAGTTGTATTGTATCTATATGATCATTCTCATACGCCTCTTTTATTATGGAAGCTGTGTCGTTATTCACAGACTCCACGGTTTTATTTATTTGTGGGGCCACAGTTGTAATAGAGTCTTTAGTTTCGTTATTACCAAGATGCTCATTACATGATACAATTGTTGCGATTATTATAATAAATAAAAATGAATATTTCATAGATAGATATTATGTTAGAGTCTTTATTGTTGAGGTTCCTGAAGTACGCTTTGAATATCTTCTTCCACCTTGATTAATTTTTCTTTACAGAATTTGATGAGTTGTTGGGCTTCTTTGATGTTCTGTGCCAAATCGTCCACATTCATTTCACCAGATTCAATTTTCTGTACTATTTGTTCCAGTTTATTTATTGCTTGTTCGTATGTTTGTTCCATAATATTGATAAGTTTATTTAATAATCCTTGCTTTTGTCTTACCTTTAGCCATGTGTATGTCAACAATGTCGTTTTCTTCCAGTTGTGACACATCATTTATTGCTTTTCCATTATGTCTGATGATACTATATCCGAGTTTCATCACGTGTATTGGATCATTTGATTGCAGTTTGGTTTCTAATAATGCAATTTTATGTTTATGATTTGTGATAATATTCTGTACTCCTGTTTTATATCTTATCTGTAGAAGATTTAGTCTGTTTTCTTCTTTGGTTTTGTATGAATTGAATAGAGTTGGTATTTTGTTGATATATCGATCAATTCGTATCTTCTCCTTATTTATATTAATATATACGGCATTCGTCAGTCTTTCTTCCAAGAGTTTTACGTCATTTAGATTCTCTAATTGATGATGTATTATGAACTCTGCGGCTGCCGTTGGTGTTTTTACTCTTGTGTGACTTATTAGGTCGATAATGGTGTCGTCGCGCTCATGTCCGATTCCGGTAATGATAGGGAGGGGAAATTGGGCTATGTTTTCAGCCAAAAGTAGCGAATCGAATCCATATAGGTCGGATGTGGCTCCGCCGCCTCTGATAATCACAACAGCATCCCATTTACTGATGTCGGTGGCAATTGTGTTTAGGGCTTGTATTATGCTTGGTTCAACATTTTCTCCTTGCATAATTGCAGGAAAGAGTTGGACATTGAATTTCAGACCATATTTGTTGTTTGATAATTGATTCTTGAAATCTCCCCAGCCGGCAGCAGTTTCGGTAGATATTACAGCGATATTTTGAAGTAGGGTAGGAAGGGGGAGTTCTTTATTCATATCAGCCACTCCTTCTTCTTTTAGTTTCATTATTATTTCTCTTCTTCTTCGTGCAATATCGCCTAAAGTAAATGTTGGGTTGATATCGACAACAGATAAAGAGTAGCCATATATTTCGCTGAATGTAACTTCAACTTCAACCATTACCTGCATTCCTGCTGATAATGTCATGCCGGTTTCTCTTTCAAAATATTGTTGAATGATTTTCCAGTTGTTAGCCCATACTTGCCCTTTGGCTTTGGCAATTATTGTGCCAGAATCATTGCTTTTCTGTATGAATTCAAGATAGCAGTGTCCATTGCTGTTTTGTCTTACATCTATGAGTTCTGATTGCAGCCAAACGGTTTCGTAAAACCCGTTATTTATGGTTTTACGAACCAGATGATTTAATTCATATAGTGTAAGCGGTTTCATAAGCATGGTTTTTTGCCATTAAGGAACTTAACAAAGTTGTCGTATGACTTGTCAATATAATTAAGTTCGTAGGGTTGTATGTCGAGTGAGAATGTACTTTTAATATCTTTTATGTCGAAATAGCATTGCAGGATACTTGCCATATTGTATGACTTGTCGGTATTCTTTTTTATCAGTACGATACATGTCTGTCTTACAATGTCATGGTTGTCGCTGATGTATTTCAGATGCTTGAATAATGTGAAATAAGCATGGTCGGATGATTCGTTTAGCAGAATACTGATAATGGATTGTGGCGAGTCGGTCTTGAATAAACTGAAGAAGCCTTCAATCTGCTCGTGTGATGTTAACAATGGTATTGCCATTCTCAAGATTTTTATATTTGAGTCGGGATGCTTCTCGTTAAACCATTGTGCTGTTTCTTGTGCTTCTTTGCATTCGAGAGACAGTTTGTTTTGTTTTATCAGATTTGATATTGCCAGAATTCCGCTTATGAATGATTGTGGCCGATACATGTTAAGATGCATGTATGTATCCCAAAAGTTCTCGTTGTCAAGTTTGGTCAGAATCTGTTCCTTGATGATTTTCTCCGTCCTTCTGAAGTCGGAGTTTGTCATGCGATTGAAGCAATTATATAGTCCTTCCCAATCTTTATGACTTATGAATTGTGTTATTGGAGTTGATATAGTCATATATAATTATCTTGTCAATGAGAATTTCATGCTTACACCAAAATCAGCAGTGGTTGTAGGATATGAACTTGTGGAAACGAGAGGTACGTTCTTCTGCCAATCCAAGAATCCGCTTAATGTAAGAAGATTACTGAACACATAATCGGCTGACATTGAAAGTTTATATGCCGTACTACCATTTGTGGCTGTGGTCATTTGAGTTTGAATATTTCTGTTGAGCGCATTCTGCATACGGTATGAAAAATCCAAACGCAGATTAAGATCATGGCTGATTCCTCCTACACGTGTTTTTGTCTTGGAGTTTTTATTAGAACTATCGTTTTCACTTTCGTTCTTGTTTTTGCTGTTTTTGCTGTTTTTCTTGTTGCTCTTTTTGCTTTTCTCTCCACTTTGAATGTTCTTTGCTCCAAATAAGTTCAAGTCTTTGATCTTATAGCCGAATCCTACAACAATATCATCAGAATAGTTTTCAGTTAATGCAACACTTGTCATACTAAGATTCAGTGTTCTTGTCTTACGGTATTCCATTCTTGTTGTTAATCCATTATTGAAAGTCATGTCAACTCCGATGAGAGGGGAGAATGCTTCGTTGATACTAACGGTGTTGACATTATACATGCTGTTTGGAATAGGATTTCCTGTAGTTACATCCATAATGAATCCCATATCACCCATGAATGCCATGTAGTTTGTAAATGAGTTGTACGCACCTACAGTGTATATGCTCTTATAAGCGTGGTTGATATTGAAACTCCTGAATTTGTCGGCAAACCATGGAAGTTTTGACAAACCGCTGTATGACACACTCCAGTTAGGCATCATTTTTAATAATGCAGGGAATATCTTAAGCGGGATTTTTCTTGCGTCGTTATTACAGTATGCGGCAAGGAATGCTGGCACCATTACGTCTGCTGAGTATTTATCAACTCCACCATTTGCAGGATCATATGGCTTGCCTTCAAATTGTTCTCCGCTACCGATAGGGTAGGTTGTATTTGAATAAGCATTTTCAAGTCGGCTCTGTATGATGTCTATGTTTTTGATAAAATCATTAAATGGTTGTGAGTTGTAGTTATTGTCGATATTACCATGATTAGAGAATGCACTACCTGCAGAAATTACAGTCATTGAGAAACTTCCGCTTTGAGTTACAGGCATTCCTGCATACATGTATCTGATACTCTTTGATTTGTTTACAACTCGTGTTGCATTAAGATCGATTTTCAGGTCTCTTAGTGGTTCCAATGTCATTCTGACCTGAAGATCCTCGGATGCATTAGTTGTGATAGGGGTAGTGATACTTGAATCGTTGTCAATCAACCATCCGTTTTGAATGGCCTTGTTGACATAACTGTCTCCGACAGCACCGAATGCAAAGTCCAGACCAGGAGAAAGGATTCCATTTATTGATTTTTGTCCGAACGCATCTCCGATTTCGTTCTTCAAACCAGGTAATGCCAAAGAATAAGAGTTACGATACGTGATGTTTGCGTTACGTATCATCATTAATCCTCTTGCAATCACTTGCATTGATTTATACCAACCCTTCTCCTCCAGAGGTTGTTTTGGTGTGACAGTAACCTTTAATGGTATCGTGTCTTGATTCTTTATGCTTATCTTGTTTGCGTCAACGCGTTTATACTTGAGGTTGTATGATTTACCACTTTCTGTTGTTGCCTTGACAATGATTCTACGTGTGTTGAATCCGTGGGTTAATTCGGTGTCGGTAGAGTCGTTTAAGGTCACATTAGTTGTTGCAGACTTGCTATTTTTCTGGTTTTTGTTTGAAGTCTGTTCTTTTGTCTCCTTATTGTCAGATGCCGCATCGTTCTTGTTTTTAGAACTATTCTTTTTTGTTGTGGTATCTTTTGTAGTTCTGTTTCTGTTGTTACGGGAATTGCTTGAGAATCGTTGATCTGTTTTCTCGAGGAAACTCCATTTTTTATATAGGGTCTCAAAGTTGATTTTACTATTAATGTTTATAGTTCTTTGAGTATTTGCCATATGACCAAGAGATGTTCCATCTTCCAATTCTGTACCTCTGTTCCAATGGTATGAAGCATTGTAACTTCCATCTGCACTAATCCAGTCGAGTAATGGAATCTTGTTTAGTGGCAGGTTGTATGAACCAGTGAATGTTGAGTTGTAAGTCAATGGTCTTCCAAATGAAGCCAGACTATGTTTAACAGAGTCTTTCCATGCCTCATAAGCATCTGGATACAAACTCTTGTTAATCACGGTATAAGGCTCTTCAATTTCTGCATGTGTAGCAGAAGTATATGATAATCTGAGTGCTTTGAAAATATCCCATCGTATGTTAAACTGACGATTCCATAGGAATTGTTCTGAGAACACGACTGGTAATTGTGTTCCTGCGTCGATGTCGCGTTCTTGGAACTCGTAATAATTACGGGTAAGATCGGTGTTGAATGAGATACTTTGTGGTAGGTAATTAAGGTTTTGAGCCTTAATTATATCAAGCCACTTAGATTTACCTTTTATCTTTTTGAATGGTTCCCATGTCTTGTATTTTGGACTATAGTTATATGAGAAGTTTGCTTTCCAGTTTTCATCGTTCTCATATACAATAGTTTCGCCAGTTTTGTATCTCTGACTATAAGAATAGCTTACGGCAAAGTTGGCTGGGTCAAAAGGCATTGGACGTGGACTTGCATAGTTGGACTTCCAATTGCTTAATGACAGATTCTTTGTCTTTACAATTGTTTCAGTGAGGTTGCTGAGAGAATCTCGTGCCATTGGTGACTCGCATTCATCAAGAGCGTCCTTTAATAGCATGTCAGTATCGAATGGGTTATACTTAGGTGAAATCTTCTGCCATGAATAAGAATAATATAATGGCAGGTTCATCTTCCATTTGTCAGGGAAGAGTTTACCTAATTCAATATTTGTTGTAATATTCCATTCGTAGAGGTTGTCATCTCTTCGTGATGCAACATTTTCTTCAAGTCCTCCGTATCCGGCGGTTTCCATGTGGCCGGCAAGGTTTATGCTTCCTAAATCGGATAATTGCATGCTTAGGTTTCCTTGTGCAGCGTAACCACCTTCGTTATTATAGTCTTGTAATCTTAATTCGTTAACCCAAACCTCGACAGAGTTAGTTTTACGACCGTTATTTCTTACACCAATCATCATTGTTTTTACTTCTCCCAATGATGGGTTACCGATAACACTTATTTTGTTGTTAGGTCTGTTAGGATCATAGTCATAGTACATCTGTGTATAACTTAATCCATTACTTGCTTTGGCTTTGTTTCTTTTATGCTTTATCTCTGTTAATAGGTTGAAGTCGATATCCAACATATTCTCTTCTGGCCATACAGCTTCGCAACCAGAGGTTGTATATGTGTCGTAGTGTCCTGGTGCAGTTAATTTCAGAGGAATCTCATATTCATAGTAATTGCTCTTGTAGTCGCTTCCCAAACGGATGAAGACACTCATTTGATTGTCCTGTAGGTCAAGTTCTTCGCCTTCTAATGCGTTAGCGTGTACAAACATTTGTATGTGTTTGTATTTGCGAAGATCTTGATTCATAGTTTTGTATACGGCACGTGCATCACCCGAAGCCAGATTCTCAACCGTGATAGACAATGCTTGTTCGTTGTTTTGTGTAAGTTGGCGTTGTTGAGGGTCAATAACACGTGTGATTCCTGGAGGTAATACATAGTTTACAGGAGTCTTGTCGTTGTTCTCCTCGATATTTACAGCAGCAGTGTGGATAGATCCGCTGATGCTTGGTTTGTCTCCAGTGTATAAAGGTTGTGTATAGTTTCTCCATTCTCCTCTGACAAGATCGAGCGATGCAAATCGTAATACGATAGGCTCTTCGAAGTCGGTGAGGTACATACGCATGAATCGAATACTGCTGAGGTCGCTGATGCTACCGATTTTCTTCTCGTATTCGTCAACAGGGATGCGGAACTGATACCATGTAGCATCTTCAGTCTTTCCGTTTCTCAGTTTTACGCTTGTCTTTCTTTCGTCCACAATGAAGTTACGTCCGACTTTCATGTCTTCAGGTCGGATGCTTACGTGGTATTCAAAGAAATTCTCGTATTCGTTCATTGTATAGTCCTGATTGACATCTTCAACATCAGGTGTGGTTTTGTAAGCGGTACTGTATGATTCTCCGCTTTCACTTGAATTAGGTGAATTACCTTCAGGGCTATTTATTCTTTTATATCTGTCGAGAATAGATGTTTGGTTTGCATCGAAGTCGGAGCCACGATAATAATGGTAGTCGTCACCGGCAGGGTCTTCATAAAGAGAAGAGTAAACCTCAGGTGTGACTTTGTCTTTGATTTGGCTGAGATAGTCTGCATAAATGCCGAATTCTCTTTCTTCTTTATCAGACAAACCATTTAAACCGACATCTTGTTTTTGTCTTGCTCCTGATTCGTTGCTGAATGAATAAACTACACTTTTCTCAGCAGGGACACGTCCCCATAAAGTATAGTCGGTGTGTGAGAAAGCATCGCTTACTGGGAGTCCGCTTTCATAAGATTTCTTACCATCTTTCAATACATCCTCACTTATATCTCCGAGGTTAAAATAAAGATCACCTCCGTATCGTTTGCCTGTATTTTCTTTGTTGGTATAGATAAATGGATCAAGCATCCAGAACTCAACATATTGCACGTTTGATGTTTCAAAGTCGCTTGCATCTATTTTCTTTGTCATACCTCCCCATCTTGATGCAGGATTATTCAGATTACCATTTCTGTCAACATCAGTGTCAAGGTTGTATGGTCCGCGTTCACTTGGATAATATGCCACATTCAAGATTGGCAAAGTATTGCTCTCTCCTGAGTTGGTATCACGGTTAGGGTAAACCTCGCGTACGTAAACTTCGCGTACATAGTGATTAGAGAGCTGTTCGAGGTCGTTTTTCAAGTGACTTGGAGTTAGAGATGAACTTCGTCTTGTGAAAAGCGGATCGATGCTATACCATGCGAGTCTTGCTCTATTGTATCCATATCTCACATCGTTTTTCAGATTGCCATAAGTTAAATGGGATGGGGTAGAGCTTAATCCCCATGAACTTGGTCTGCTTTCATCTATACCGCTCTTGGTCTCTTCAAAATCATCAAGATATGATGCGTTGCCTTGTACGCCAGATGTCTTTCCGGCAATTAATTGTGCAAACTCAGCATTAAAATTGATACTTGAAGGTTGTGACACGTTGATTAACGGGAGTTTGTCAATGAGATTGGTTAACCATTGGCTTTGTTGTTTCCAATTCATATGAAGTCCCCATATTGTGTTGTTCAGCGGTTCGTCACCCATTTTGACTTTTGTGGTTTGTGCTTGTTCGCTTAGGTGCATGTACGTACCTCCCAATTGGAAGTGTTTACTGAAATCATAGGTCCAGTTTACTCCCAACATGGTTTTTCGTATTAATGAGAAGTCAGATTGGCTTTCCAGACTAACACTTACATTGGTTCCTGCGTCAATAATACTTTGATTGATTATGTTGACTTTTCCCGCAGAATAGTTCACTGTATAGTCTGTACCTTCAGTTAATGTTACTCCACCAGCGGTTACGACAACCGAACCTTGTGGTATGTTCATGCTACCGAGGTCGATTTCACTTCCTGATGAGGCTTTATATTCACCCTCGAGAGTGAATTTATTCTTTTCTGCAACTTGTTTTGCTACGGTTTTAGTTGAATCATAAAGTTCGTCGTAACAATACTTGTCAGCAAGTTGATCGTTCTTTAATCTGTCACGGAGCCATTGTCCGAAAGGTTCTACAACAGGGAATACGATACGTCCGTTTTGTGCCTCAATTGTATATCCGTCGATAAAGTCGAATTTACCATTAGGATTGGTTTTCATGTTATCATCCAATCTGTCAAGATTCATCATCTTGAGGATGGTAGTGTTTTTAAATAAAGGCTCAGGTATGTATGATAATGCCACACCAGTTGTATCGCTTTGATATTTTATGTCAAGTTTGAACTTTTCTTTCTGTACAGAAACTGCATTAAGAGAATATACATTCTTCATCATCAAATCCCAGTTTCCTATTTTAGGCGAATTGCTTGTGTTTTTAAGCAATTTCACGATAAGTGCTTTATCGTTGTCTTTGATGTCTGAAGAGAATTCTCCCACCTGATATGTGTTTCCGCCGTATGTATATTCATATGAGATAGCCAATACATTGTTTGTTTGCAATGTGCTCTTTAATGAGATATATCCTAAGTGTTTGTTAAGTGTATATTCGTTGGATGACAGCAGACGTGCATTCTCAACCTTTTCATAATCGACACCACCAACAAGGAATTGATCGAGGATACTACTTGTCTTGTCAACCGATCTGATATCAGGATAGTTGTCTATGATATTTGAGTATAGTGTGTTTGATTGGTTTTGTGGCTGTTGACTGCCTTTAGGTGTCCAGATGCTATTGTAAATCTTATCATGCTCTGCCAAATCAACAAAACCTACAATGTCACGAGTGTTTTCTGTTGCTCCAGATGTGTTTGTAACCCATATTTCCACACGATTGATTGTGACCCCCGAAGTGATTGTAGGAAGGGTGGCACATGCAATGTCATATTGGTCGCGGAAATATTGGGCAAGGAAGAAGTGACGGTTTTCGTCGTAATTATATGCCTGGATTTCGAAAGGAGTTAGTTGTGCACCTCCTTTAGATGCGACTGTCTGTGATTTTGATTTTTTCTGTGAAACGACAGTCTGCAGATTCAGTTTTCCGAATTGTAAATCAGTTCTGATACCGAACAATGATTGCGAACCTCTTACAAGTGAGTTGTTTGATGGGAAACTAACGTTTCCTGCCTCTAAAAGTCGAACAATCTCATCTTCTTTTCCTTCGTAACTGAGTTTAAGATTTTTTGCATCGTAATCGAAAGTAGATTCAGTATTGTAGTTGAGATTGAAATCCATTTTATCGCCAATGCTGGCATTGACATTGATATTGATTTTCTCATCAAAATCAAAGTTCTTGACAGTTCTGTTTCTTTCTGTGAGAGATGGGTTGTCGGTGTATTTATAGTTATAACCGAATTTTAGTTCTGCACTACCGTTTGTCTTGATTCTAACACCACCAGGACCGAAAATCTTTTCAGCAGGTCCAAGGTCGAAATGCATGTCTGTGAAGTCAAATTTTTCTTTACCTTTTCGTGCGAACAAAGAGTCGTTGCGCTCACGGAAATATCTGTTTATTGATTTACGTTCATTCCATTTAAGATATTCTTCTGGCGTCATGATATATGGCGCACTAAGGAAATTGTCGCCGAGACGAGTTCCTACACGATAAAAACCTTGTTGTTCATCATAAATAGCAGTGTCAATGGCTATGTTTTCAGGCGTAGCCAGATCTAACGACGTTTCTATAGGTTTCTCGTCATTTGTATAATCAGTCTTTTTTACTTTTACATGTGGTAATGTATCAAGTTGTGACTGGCTTGTGCTCGGTGAGTTAGTGTATAATGAAGGACTATAAGTGGCGGCAAAGGTAAAAACCATTGCCAATGTCATAATGAAAATTAATATATATCTTAATTTATTCATTCTGGAATTCAACGTATGAATTTAAGTAATTTTGTATTAAAACTACTTCTTACAACATCTTTAATGCTAACTTGATTACTTTTTCAACAGGAGCATCTGGCTCTTCTGTTAAAATAGAACGAACGACTTTTGATGTTGGAGCAGGTGGGAAGCCTAACATCTTCAATGCTTCAACAGCTTCGTTATATAATTCCTTGTTAATAGTGAGCTGTTGGCTATTGCTGCTGTTACGTGGTTCGCTGTCGATTATACCAAGAGATGCTATTTTATCTTTTAGCTCAAGTATGATTTTCTGAGCTGTTTTTTTGCCTAAACCTTTTACAGTGGACAATAGACGGTCATTTCCTTCTTCTACGATATTACAGAATTCATATGCTGAGAATGAAGACAAAATCGTTCTGGCAGTATTACCGCCAATACCGGAAATACCGATTAGCATAAGGAATAGTGATCGTTCGTTTTTATTGGCAAATCCAAAAAGAGTCCATGCGTCTTCTCTAATAGCTTCGTACACATAGATTTTAGCTTCTTCTTTGCCTTGTAAAACAGAATAAGTGTTAAGTGATATGTTGATAAGATATCCTACACCTGCGCATTCAATTGTTACTGTTGCTGGAGTGAGTTCATCTATTCGTCCTTTTAAGTACTCTATCATATTTTGTTTATATTGCATTTATTCTTCAGATATGGATTGCAACCGATGTATGTCGTTTTCAATCAATGAAGAATATATAGTTTCTGCATTAATTTAAATTTATTATAAATATAATAACGTATAAAAACGATTATTATTGCAAAGGTACGAAATAATTTACAAAAATTGTGTTTTATTAGAAAATAAATATAAACGATTTGTCTGAAAATCGGGACTTTGTAGGTTTAGATTCGTTTATTTCTTGTAAGTGTGATTTGTTGTGATGTGAAACTTACAGTAGACATTCTATGTGTTATGAAAATAATAGTTTTGTCTGTATATTTCTGTTTGAGATTTGTTAGTAATATTTCTTCTGTTTGTATGTCCAATGCCGATGTGGCTTCATCAAGTAAGAGAATCTTAAATGGACGAAGTAATGCGCGTGCTATGGCAATACGTTGAGCCTGTCCTTCAGACAAGCCGCCACCTCCTTCTCCGCATAATGTGTCGAGTTTGTCGGGAAGGTCTTTTACAAAGTCTGCTTGAGCGATATTGAGGGCTTCATACATCTGTGATGTTGTAGCTTCTGGATTACCTATTCTGAGGTTGTCCCTGATTGTTCCAGAGAAAAGTGTATTTCCTTGTGGAACATAACTGAATAGCTTTCTGGTGTTAACTCCTGCTGTGATTTCTTCTTTGTCGTTTGCACCATCTGAGCTAAGTGCGAGGGTACCGTTTTCTTTAAAAATAGTTATATTGCCTTCAGTTGGTTCGATTAGAGCCAGCATGAGTCTTAGCATCGTGGTTTTTCCTGCTCCGGTTTCGCCTAAGACTGCTGTGAAAGTCCCTGGCTTAAACTCATAATTGAAGTTTGACAAAATATCATATTTTTTGTCGTCATATCTGTAAGAAATATTGTTGAAACGAATACCGAATTTTGATGATGAATCTTCAAGATCCATATCTGTTTGTTGTGAATCTTTTTCTTCGGTAGGCAGTTCTTCCAATTCCATTAATCGTTCAGATGAAGTGAAACTATTGACGAATGTCGGTAATAGGCGGCTAAACTCAAGTAGTGGATGTTGTATCCTGCCGATTAATTGTGTGAATGCCATTAGAACTCCAACTGTGATAACTCCTTCGTTGAGTTGGTATAAGCTGAATATCAATGCGATAAGTGCTCCGCCTCTGAAACCGATAAATACAAGGATTCGTGTCAGGATTGAGAATTTTGCCCTGTGCTTTATTTGCCATCTTAATAATGATTGATGCTTTTCAAGTTTCTCAATCATGGTGTCGGCAATTTCCATTACCTTTATCACCATCTTGTGTTGGATACTTTCTTGGATAATGGACTGAATCGTACTATTGCTATCTTTGATTTTGCGTACAATTCGTCTCATCTTACGAAAATACAATTTGCTGAGTAACAAGAAGAAAGGGGATGCAATTATTAGGATATAAGCAAGATATGCATCCATGTTGAGAAGGTAAATAAACGATGCGACAAATTGTATTAATAATGTGACGATAAAAGGAAGGACTTCGGTCATTAAGTTAACTATATCGTTAACATCGCCGAATAAACGATTAAGTATATCACCGCTATGAAATTTCTCGATTCCTTGCCATTTACTTTTTAATAGTTGGTTGAAGAATTGTTGTTGCATTAAGTTTTGAGTTTTTACTCCCAAAACTGCAGCAATCCATGTGTGGGCGATATTACATATGAATTCACTGATTATGATTAGGATATAGAAACAGCCCATCATCATTAGTGGTCCGTTTGTTCTGCCAGCAGCAATGTCGGTCAGTTGGCGTAACACTTCCACACCAATCAGTCCTAAAATGACCTGAATAATCCCAATTGTGACGTTTAAGAGTGCCTGTTTCCTGCATTCTTTATTATGACGCCACAACCATTTTATGATTGTTTTAGTTGGGTATTTAGTCTTGTTGATGTGCATTCAATGGGTATTTGTTCTATTCTCTTATATCTGCTCCCCACATCATTTTTGCTCTTAGAGTTGAAAAGAAACTTGCTTCCTGTTTTGTTATTACTTTAACGCAATAAGGAGCCTTGCTTATTTGCAGATGTATTCTGTCTGGGTATCCTTGACTACGTCCGTCAAGAGAAACAAGGAAATTATTACTTCTGCTTTCAACACATAATTCAATGGTAGAATCGCCTCCAATGACTAACGGACGCATGTTAAGACTATGTGGGGCAACAGGAGTGAGGGATATCGTGTCGATTTCTGGCATTATTATAGGTCCACCCACACTGAGAGAGTATGCAGTACTTCCTGTCGGTGTTCCTATGATGAGGCCGTCGGCTTGATATGTTGTGAGATATTCTCCGCCTATTGAAGTGTGAATACATATCATTGCGGAAATATCGTGTTTGAGTATTGCTATTTCGTTAAGAGCGAAAGGGTATCCCACGAGAGGCATTTCTTCGCATGACATTTTTAGTACACTATGTTTTTTAACATTATAATTGCCGTCAATTATAGTTGTTAAGGCTTCTTCAATATTATCTGGAGAAAAACTTGCAAGAAAACCTAAACGTCCAGTGTTAATGCCCAAGATAGGGATTTCCTTGTCTCCGACACGACTGGCAACATCAAGGAATGTACCGTCACCTCCCATACAAATTGCAACATCGGCATTGAAATCATTCCCTTTGATTATCTCACATTTAGGAATCTCAATCTGCATGCTGTTGTGTAGGAAATTATAGAATCCTTCAGCAATAGCTATATCCATATTTAATTCAGTGGCAGTAGCAAGTAATTTTTGTACGGCCATGGATTTCTTTTCCTGATACACATTTCCAAAGAGTGCAATCTTAAATTTTTTAGATTCCATATGTGTTTTTACTTTTTTTAGTATAAATAATCTTAATGATTTTGTATCACCTCAGAAATTTTCCTTAATTTTGCGGCAAAGATACAAAAAATATGGCTAAGTTAAGTGTAAACATTAATAAAATTGCAACAATTCGCAATGCTCGCGGTGGAAATAACCCAGATATATTGCAGGTTGCTCGTGATTGTGAGAAATTTGGTGCAGATGGTATAACTGTTCATCCACGTCCAGATGAACGTCATATACGTTATCAGGATGTTCGTGATTTAAAACCTATATTGACAACCGAATTCAATATAGAGGGATATCCTCAGAAGAGTTTTATTGATCTTGTTTTGGAAGTTCGTCCGACACAAGTCACATTAGTTCCTGATAGTCCAGAGCAGTTGACATCCAATCATGGCTGGGATACACAGAAGAATTATGTTTTTCTTACAGAGATAGTAAAGGAATTTAAGGAAAAAGGTATTCGTACATCAATATTTGTGGATCCTGTACCACAAATGATTGAATTGTCAGCCAAGTTGGGCGCGGATCGTGTGGAGTTGTACACTGAACCATATGCTTCAGCATATCCAAAAGGAAAAGAAATGGCAGCACAACCATTTGTAGATGCAGCGCAAGTGGCTCATAATTGTGGTTTGGGTTTGAATGCCGGTCATGATTTGAGTTTGGAGAATTTACGTTATCTTATTGAACGTATTCCTTTTATCGATGAAGTAAGTATCGGACATGCATTGATCTGTGATGCGCTCTATTTAGGTTTGAATGAAACTATCAAACAATATAAAGATTGTTGTAAATAACTGTAAATAATTGTTTTATGCAGGAATTAAGTATTTTAGAATTAGCAAAACAAGGTGGATGGATAATGATTGTCCTTGCTGTCTTGTCGATAGTTGCAGTGTATATATTCACAGATCGTTTCCTTGCAATACGCAGCGCAGGAAAGGTAGATAAGTTGTTCATGAACCGTATTCGTGATTATGTTAAGAATAACGACATGCGCTCGGCTATAAATTATTGTAGGGTAACAAATACAACAACAGCACGTATCATCGAACGTGGACTCAGTCGTATTGGTCGTCCTGCACCGGAAATACAGACAGCTATCGAGAATACAGGAAATCTTGAGGTTGCAATATTAGAAAAACGTCTTCCAGTGTTGGCAACAATCGCATCAGGCGCTCCGATGATAGGATTTCTCGGAACCGTTATTGGTATGGTTGAGGCTTTCTGGCAAATGTCAAATGCTGGAGGAAATCTTGACATAAGTATGTTGTCGGGTGGTATTTACCAGGCAATGGTTACAACAGTCGGTGGATTGATAGTCGGTATCATTGCGTTGTTCGCATATAATTACCTCGTTGCAAAGATAGACGGAGTTGTTAATGAAATTGAGCGTGAATCACTTGCTTTTATGGATTTAATGAATGAATAATTATGTCTATCAAACGCAGAACAAAAATATCTCCGACTTTCAGTATGTCATCTATGACTGACATTATATTCTTGTTGCTGATTTTCTTTATGGTAACAAGTACTATGGTGTCTCCTAATGCAATCAAAGTGCTTTTACCGCAGAGTAAAAAACAAACAACAGTAAAAGCCGTTTCACATGTTGTTATCGACAAGGATCTGAATATGTTTTACGCATTGGGAAATGAAAAGGAACAACCTGTCTCGCTTAAAGAATTGCCTTCAAGATTAAAAAAGGCTCAAAACGATTCGACCGAGTTGTTTGTTTCATTATATGCAGACGAATCTGTTCCGTATAAAAATATTGTTGAAGTTTTGAATGTAGCCCATGAGAATCATTTTAAAATGGTTCTTGCTACTCGTCCGCCAGAAAAATAAATGACTGATAAAAAACGCCGTACAATATCAACCTTAGTCACAGTATTTGTGCATGTTATGGTGCTGATACTGATGATGTTGGTAACCATGCATCTCGTGGATCAAAACGAGATGAATGATGGTGTGCCTGTTCTTCTTGGTAATGTGGATGATGCAGCTGGTGAGGAAGGTGACGGAATCCCTGATAAATCTTCAACGGATAATGACAATGAAGATATAAACGCACCAGAAAGTAATTCCTCACAAGAACAGGAATCGGTGTCGGAACCTTCTGAAGCGGTGGCTAAACCACAAATCACACAAGAGAACGAACCGTCTGTCTATAAAAAGAAAGTTAAGAATGATACACAGACAGATGTGAAGTCGCAAGCAGATAAAGAATCAAAATTAAAAGCCGCACAAGAGGCTAAGCGTTTGGCAGAAGCAAAAGCAGAAAAAGAAGCAAAATTGAAGGCTGAGGCTGAAGCGAGAGCAAAGGCTAAGGCAGAAGCAGAAGCCAAAATGAAAGCCGAGATGGAGGCAAAACAAAAAGCAGAAGAGGAAAAGAAACAGCGTCAGGCTGCTGTTAACAGTCGAGTGTCTGGAGCCTTTGGCAAGGGTGGAAAAACTGGCGATAGTGGAAATGGTCAGAATACTGGAAATCAAGGAAGTACAACAGGAAATAGTAATACTGGTAATGTTCACGGTGTTGGTGGCTCTGGTAATGCTACAGCAAATGTAGGTACAAGAACTGTGAAGGCATTGACAAAACCATCGTATGATGATCCAACAAGTGAAGGACAGATAGTTGTGGCTATAATTGTGAATGCTCAGGGAAAAGTAATTTCAGCTAATATCAAGAGTTTCACAACAACATCAGCCGCTTTGCAATCAGCCGCATTAAAAGCCGCGCGCAGTTCTTTGTTTAGTGCTGGTGACTCCAACGAAAATGGTACTATTACCTATGTCTTTAAGCAACGATAATTTATGTTGCGCAATACTATTTATAGCTACTTGTAATCGTATCAATTAAAAAACTACGTTTTTTGTTGGTGGTTTAAAGCAAAAAACGTAACTTTGCCTTAAATAATGCATTATAAATTAACATGCACCAAATCTGATTCGTTGTCGGGTTTGAAATAATTGAATGAATAATACAATAAAAAAAGTCAGGAATACACTTTTGTGGCTGGTGTTGGCACCGATAATGCTGGTGCTTTTGTTGTTTATTGCATTATATATTCCTCCTGTTCAGAAATGGGCTGTTGATATCGCAGCAGAAAAGCTATCGGAAGAAATGGGATTGCGTGTGACTGTTGACCGCGTTTTGTTGAAATTCCCATTAGATTTAAGCTTGGGTGGCGTTGTGGCTATCAAGGACGATGTTTCTATGTTCAATGGAAAGGAACTGAAACCTGATACAGTCTTGAATTGCGACGAATTACTCCTCGATGTAAGTGTAATTCCTTTATTCTCAGGAAAATTACAGGTGGATGAAGTCTCGCTGAAAAACACATATGTAAACACTTTGGATTTGGTTGATGCCTTGATGATTCAAGGTCATGTAGGTGATTTACATACGAACAATGTCTCAATGCTTTTTAGTGAAGGAAATGCCAATATTCCAAATCTGTCATTGTCAAGGTCGGATTTGACAATAACACTTGCTGACAGTGTTCCCGAAGATACAACAGATGAAGAACCATCGTTCCTGAGAATGATAAACATGGAACATGTGGCAATGGACGATGTGGCTTTGAAACTGAATCTGTCACCAAGTCAGGACTCAATGTATGTTACAACCCATTTTGACAAGGCTGTGTTGGCTACTCGTCTGGATCTTGAGAAAGGTGATTATTTTGTTAAAGATATGTCCGTTTCCGACAGTTATATCGGTTGGGATATCGGCGAAAGCCATAATTTAAATTTGACTGTAGATAATCAAACCAAGAAAACAGTTAAAGGTTTCGATCCGAATCATATAAATCTGACAAAAGTAAATCTCGATATTGATTCGCTCTCGTACCTGTCTTCTGGAGACCTTTATGTTGGTATAAAAAAACTGTCAGCCCATGACCGATGCGGACTTTCTATCGATAATGCCAATGGTATCTATCGCATGGATGCAAAGTCGCTTTCTTTGGAGAACTTCAATTTGAAAACACCTGAGAGTGATCTGCATCTGAATATGCAAATGGACTTGAATGCATGGGATGAGAAAGAACCTGGAACATTCACTGTTTCGGCTAAGGGAACAGTGGGTAAAGATGACATAATGCAGTTTACAAATGATTTTACCTCACAGTTTGATAAGTCATGGCCAAATCAGCCGTTGACATTAGACGTTGAGGCAACAGGTAACATGCAGAATCTGTATATCAATCATCTGACAGCCCAACTGCCTGGAGCATTTAATATATCTACAAGTGGCAGTTTGTCAAATATTATGGGAGCAGATGGAGATATGGATTTTGATGTCCATATTGATGCTACAGGACAGAATCTGGCATTTGTAAAGAATTTCCTCCCTGCAGACGTACGCAATAGTTTCAACATCCCTCGAGGTGTCAGTCTGAATGGCGACATGTCAATGCGTAGGGGAGTGATTAAAGCCAATGCAATGTTAAGAGCGGGAGGTTCTGCTGCAAGAATAATTGCTGATTACGATACCAAATCAGAATATTACATGATAGATTTGGATGCTAAGAATTTCCTGGTTAACAGTTTTGTCCCACTCCCTGAGATCACAAAGATAACAGGTCATGTGTATGCCAAAGGTAAGGGATTCGATTTTAATTCCCCATTGTGCTATACTAACGCTAAGTTGAATCTGGCTCATGCTTCATACGGACAATACTATCTCACAAGAACACAAGCAGCCTTGTCGTTAAAGAATCATCATCTTGGTGCTAACATTGATACATCTGATCCTCGACTTATTGGTCATTTCGATATAGATGGCACCATGACAGGAAAGAATATTGCAGCCAACGCAATAATCGATTTACCATATGCCGATATCAAGGCGTTGGGATTCAGTGCAGATCCGTTGACGGCGACAGCAACACATGGAACATTGAATTTCAGCAGTAACTATGATAATCTGTTCCTTGTGGATATGAATGTTCAAGGTGTACAGGTGACAATGAATGATAGGGACAGTCTGGTTACCGACATGTTTGATCTGTATGCTATTAGTACGGTTGATTCAACTGCAATTTCTGCTAAGACAGGCGACTTCATTTTGAATATGTATTCCCCAAACAACCTGTTTAAATTGGTTGATCAATATTCATTAGTGGGAAAGACATTAGGACAACAATTGAAAGACCGTAACTTGAATCTTGATCATATCAAATCCATGATGCCTGAAGCAACGCTTTATGCTAAAATCGGAAATGATAACCCTATAAGTAAGTTTATAGCATTGAAAGGTTACCGATATGATGAGATATCTGCAAATCTGCAGACTTCAAAAGAATTCGGTTTGAGAGGAGATGCTCATGTCTATGCCTTCAAGAACGATTCTTTGAGTGTTGACACAGTTTTCTTTAATCTTCAGCAGGATTCCACATTCTTGTCATTCAACTCGGGTATAACATGCAGTGAACAAGAACTCTTCCCTGCGTTCTCGGCTTATGTGGACGGACATATAGAGCCAAGTAAAGCCGATGTGCGTATTTCGTTCTTTGATGAGAACAGGGAGAAAGGACTTGATTTAGGCTTACGTGGAATTATCGGAGAGGACAGTGTGTTGCGTATGACTATGTTCCCAGAGAAACCAATTATCGCATATAGGGAATTCACCGTAAATCCGGATAGTTATATTCATTTACACAAGAAGAATCGCATGTTTGCCGATGTCTTCCTGACATCCAACTCCGACAGTTGTACAATCTCATTGAAGGCAAATCCTGATGATACACAACTGCAGAATATAAATGCAGTTATCAATAATGTGGATTTGAAACAACTTCTTTCTGTTGTGCCATTCGTCCCTCGTATGACAGGAAATGCCAGTCTGAGTGCTGATTATGTGTTGACTGAAGATAATTATTCTGTTGAAGGACTATTTGAAGCCGAAAACTTTACATATGAAGGCGTACCGATGGGAGACCTGATGACTATGTTCAGATATCATCCTGTGGGCGAAGTCGGTCATGATATCAATGCCGTGTTATTCCAGAACGAGTATTCAATAGCGAAAATCGCTGGAACATATAATGCGGACGGAAATGAGCATCTTGATTTGTCTGTAATTCTGGAACAGTTGCCTGCTTCATTAGCCGATCCGTTTATCCCAGATAACATATGTGCGTTTGATGGTATGATTGACGGATTGATTAATGTCAAAGGTCCGTTAGACTCATTATTGTTCAACGGTAATATATATCCAGAGGATGTACATGTATATAGCGAGGTCTATTCATTCGATTTGCGTTTGGGCAATAATCCGATAACATTTACGAATAGTTTACTTAGATTTAACGGCATAAGTATATACGGCGCACATGATAATCCGTTGACGATAAACGGTTTCGTGGACTTCTCCGACTTGGATAATATGAAGTTTAATCTGAGTCTGTATGGACAGGATTTCGCCGTGTTTGATGCTCCGCGTACTCATAAATCGGCATTGTACGGCACTCTCTATGGAGATTTCTTTGCACGTGTGAACGGAACAAGTAATGATTTGAAGGTGCGAGGACTTGTGAACGTGTTGAATTCTACAGATATGACATATATAATGACAAATACTCCATTGACAGTGGATTACCGATTGGATGATATTGTCACATTTGTGGATTTCTCTGCTCCGCCTGATATGTCAAAGCGTGAACCTCATAAGTTTATGGGTGTTGACTTGCAATTGACTTTGGAAATCGAAGATGGTGCGAAGGTGAATTGTGAGTTTAGTGCCGACGGACAGAGTTATGTGAATGTACAGGGTGGGGGAACCATACGTATGAACTATACCCCAGAAGGTGTGTTTAATATGTTGGGACGTTATACCATCAACGAAGGTGAAATGAAATATACCTTGCCTGTAATCCCATTGAAGACATTCACAATTAAAAAAGGCAGTTATATCGAGTTTACTGGTGAGGCCTCAAATCCAATACTTAATATAGAGGCAACCGAAACCGAAAAGGCAAGTGTAGGCAACGAAGACGGTTCAAGTCGCACAGTATTGTTTAATACAGGATTGAGAATAACAAATACTCTGAATGACATGGGACTTGAGTTTACAATCGATGCCCCAGAGGATTTGGCTGTACAGAATGAATTGGCTGGAATGACGGCTGAGGAAAAGAATAAACTGGCGGTGGCTATGTTGGCTACAGGCATGTATCTGTCGTCTAATAATTCATCAGGATTTAGTGCATCTAACGCTCTTAACCAGTTCTTGCAATCTGAAATCAACAATATCGCAGGAAAAGCCTTTAGTTCGGCTCTGAAGGTTGATATGTCTCTCGGATTGGAACAGAACAAGCGTGAAGACGGATCAACACGTACCGATTATTCATTCAAGTTCTCAAAGAGATTCTTCAGTGATCGCCTGAATGTGGTAATCGGAGGAAAAGTAAGTTCTGGCGAAAATAACAACCAGCCTTCAGGTGCTTATATCGACGACGTCAGTTTGGAATGGCGTCTTGACAAAGGCGGTACACAATACATCAGATTATTCCATGATAAGAACTATGATAATCTTGTAGAAGGTGAGCTTACAGAAAACGGTGCTGGTGTGCTGTTGCGTAAGAAGGTGGACAAGTTCTCAGATCTGATTATCTGGAAAAGGAAGAATAAGAAGCCGGTAGATAACCAAAATAGAAGTAACAGGTAATATGAATTACATCTATTATATATTAATATTATTTATATGCGTATTTACCTCTTGTAGTACAACAAGCGGACTGAAAGAAGATGAAACCCTATATACAGGAATAAAATCGACTACAATTGAGGATAAGCAAGGCACAAGTGCAGAAAATATTGCTTTGACAGAAGTCGAGGCAGCTCTGGCATATGAACCGAACAACTCCTTTATGGGAAGTTCGTCAATGCGTATGCCATTACCGATAGGCTTATGGATTTATAACGGACTTGTGGATAAACAGAAAACAGGATTCTCAAAATGGATTTTCAATACCTTTGGCAGCAAACCTATAACGTTGAATATGGTGAATCCACGCACACGTGTTCAGGTGGCAGAGAATCTTCTTCAAAACTATGGTTATTTCAGAGGTTCTGTGGATTATCAGATTGTACCTCAGCATAATCCTAAAAAGGCGAAGATTGCATATGATATAAAACTGGGCAAACCATATTTGTTTGATTCTATCAAATGTGCTTTCCCTTATCTGCAAGACAGTTTATTGACTGCCACAGAATCACAATCATATGTAAAACAAGACGCACAGTTTAGTGTGGTGGATCTTCAGGCAGAAAAAGAACGTATCAACAGCGTTTTCAGAAATAACGGCTTTTATTTTTATCGCCCTGATTATATTAATTTCTTCGCTGATTCAATCAACACTCCACAACGTGTGAAACTGTTGATTGCTCAAGACCCGGATATTCCGGCTTATGCTCAACGCCAATGGTATATTGGCGATATCGAGGTGAATATCCGCAGACAGATGAATGTGGACAGCAGAAGATATACTTCATTAAACTCTCAAAGAAACGACTCTGTCAGAGGCGGACTGCGATCAGATTCATTGTCGTACAGACGACCTATGTCGCCTTCGATGAGCACTGCCCAACGTCAGATGTCAGCATATACCGATTCACTGGTGTTGCGTCATCTGAAGTATCGTTGGATGGGCGAGAAGAAGCCTATAAGTGGCAGAATTCTGTTCCGTAACTTCAGATTCTATCATAAACAACTGTTCTCACAAGAGAAAGTCAATGAATCTCTGATGAACATGACGAACATGAAGATATTCCGTAATATCCAGTACACATATACACCTCGTGATACAACAGGTGTGAACGACACTCTTGATGTTCGTGTTGATGCTACAATGGATAAGTTGGTCGATGCTGAGTTGGATTTCAATATAACCCAGAAGAGTAATTCTCAGGTAGGGCCTAATGCTGCGTTGACCTTGTCTAAACGTAATGCTTTTGGACATGGCGAGACATTCTCAATAAAACTGAAAGGATCCTATGAGTGGCAGACTAAGTCCACACAGCGAATTAAGGGGCAGGATCATATTGACTCATACGAGGCTGGTTTGGAAACATCTATCGTATATCCATGGCTTGTCTTCCCGGGAGTCAACTCAAAACGATTTAAGTATGCCACATCAACAGCCTTTAAGTTTGATATTAACCATCTGAATCGTTCTGGTTATTATCGCTTACTCTCTTTTAATGCAGCGGTGGATTATAATTTCAGTACATCCAAATGGTGGTCACACCGTGTGTCTCCGATATCTCTGACTTATAATAAACTGGAGAATACGACCGAGAAATTCGACTCAATAGCAGCCGATAATAAGGCATTACTCATAAGTTTGCAGAATCATTTTGTTCCAGCAATGCATTATACAGCTGTTTATAATAACTCATGGTTCTCACGCATAAAGAATTCAACAGTGTTGGAGCTTTCAGTAAAGCAAGCAGGAAATATAACCAGTGGAATCATGGCATTGTCGGGCAAGAAATGGGATGAAAAGGAAAAGAAATTGTTTAATTGTCCTTATTCTCAATTCCTCAAGATGTCAGTGGATTTAAGAAATAAGTTCCCTTTAAATGAGAAATCATTAATCGCTACCCGCTTGTTTGCTGGGGCTCTCTGGTGCTATGGAAATAGTGAATTTGCACCATACAGCGAGTTGTTCTATGTGGGTGGTGCAAATGACATACGTGCTTTTGCAGCTCACAGTATAGGACCGGGAAGATATTATGACTATGAAGGACGAGGAACTTATCTTGATCAGGCCGGAGACTTGAAACTGGAGGCTAATATCGAATATCGTTTCCCTTTAGTGAGCCAGTTGTATGGAGCCTTATTTGTTGATGCTGGAAATGTATGGCTGCTTCGTAAATCAGATTCTCATCCAAACGGAGAAATAGGAAACTCTTCTTTCTTGAATAGTATGGCATTGGGTACAGGTTTCGGATTCAGATACGATCTCGAATTTCTTATTTTGCGATTTGATGTAGGTATCGGAATTCATGCTCCATATGACACCGGAAAAAAGGGTTATTACAACATCCCAAAATTCTGGCGTGATGGGGTAGGATTGCACTTTGCAGTAGGTTATCCGTTCTGATTTCCACCTTTTTTAGACAAATTTTCATTATTTCTTAAAAAAGTGAATAAAAAATTTGTTAATTAAGAAAAAAAGCGTACCTTTGCAACCGCTTTCGGAAAGGAAGTATAGACATAACATCGCGGAGTGGTAGCAGTTGGTAGCTCGCCAGGCTCATAACCTGGAGGTCATTGGTTCGAGTCCAATCTCCGCAACACCAACCCTTGGATACGCTAAGATGACTTTTTTAGTCTGATTAGCGTTTCTTTTTTTATTATATAATACATTACCCAATTCGCAAAGACCTAACCAGTAAGATTTTTATCTAATTACTCGTAATTATTTATACTTGTTATTATGAGTTTTGTCCTTATCTTTTTGTCAGCATTGTCCTGAGAAAGAGTATGAGATAAAATAACTCATATATATAATAAGGAGGTATAGGTCGTTGTTATTACCTTCTTATAGTCATTAGGGCACCAATAATATAATCGGGGAGAACGAATCCGTTCTCCCCGATTATGTTTCAAGCATATTATATTGTATGTAATATGATTTTTAGTCGTTTTTAGCCTGCTTAAAAGCGTTCATTTCGAAATCAAGTTGTGTACTAACTGACTGGTTGGTTTCTATGCACTTGATTGCTTGAGCAAACATCTTTGCAACAGAAAGTTGTTTAACCTTAGTACAAACGTTTGAGTATGGAATTGAATCAGTGAAAACCATTTCCTCAAGACTTGAATTCTGTACACGTTCATTAGCAGAACCCGACATGATGCAGTGGCTTGCTACGGCGCGTACTGATTTTGCTCCTGCTTTCTTCATTTCGTTAGCAGCGAATGTGATAGTACCGGCTGTATCTACCATATCATCTACTATAACGACATTCTTATCTTTAACATCACCAATGATTTGGATTGATTCCACCACATTTGCGCGCAAACGTGTCTTGTTGCATAATACCAATGGCACGTTCAGTTTCTTTGAGAATAATGCTGCACGCTTAGATGCACCTACGTCTGGTGCTGCGATGATGAGATTATCCAGATTCAAAGAAGCTATATATGGAACAAGTACAAGTGATGCATAGAGATGATCAACGGGTACATCAAAGAATCCCTGGATTTGGTCTGCATGGAGATCCATTGTTATAAGGCGATCTATTCCAGCTACGCTGAGCATGTCTGCAACCAACTTGGCTCCTATTGGAACACGTGGCTTGTCTTTACGGTCCTGACGTGCCCATCCGAAATATGGTACTACTGCGATGATGCTGCGTGCAGATGCACGTTTTGCTGCATCGATCATTAAAAGAAGTTCCATTAGGTTGTCGGTGTTAGGGAATGTTGATTGTACGAGAAATACATCGCATCCACGAATTGATTCTTCAAACGAAACAACGAATTCACCATCGGCGAATGTTGTTTTTACTAAGTTGCCTAGTGGGCAGCCAAGATGTTGACAAATTCGTTCTGCAAGATATTTTGAGTTTGTACCTGCAAAAACTTTGAATTGTTTATTGGAGTCCATTGTATTATTTGGGGTTTATTTGTTTTCTTGTTCCAAAGTATATTGGCTACTTCCATCGAAACAGTGTGTACAGATCTTGCATTTTGGTAATCCGATGCACTCGATGAGAGTTTCTAGTTTGCTGAATTGCAATGATGTGAGATTGAATCTCTTTCCAATTTCTTCAACCATACGTTTGTGTTCAGGAGAGTCAGTTGGAATATATTTGTCAAGGTTCTTGTTTTCACCACCTTCAAACTCGGCAATGATTCTTCTTGTGATAAGTTCCATGTCTGACTGAGAACGTGTGAAGTTAAGGAAAGGACAACCATATAGCAGAGGTGGACAAGAGATACGCATGTGTACTTCTTTTGCTCCGCAGTTGAACAGCTCTTGTGTGTTGTCGCGTAACTGTGTACCACGTACGATAGAATCGTCGCAGAACAACATTCTCTGACCTTTCATCATGTCCTTGTTGGCGATGAGTTTCATCTTTGCAACAAGGTTACGTCTTTCCTGACTTGAAGGAGTGAATGAACGAGGCCATGTTGGTGTGTACTTAGAAATGGCTCTGCGGTAAGGCACTCCGTGACCGGCAGCATATCCTACAGCCATACCTGTTCCTGAATCAGGAATAGCACATGCGGCATCCACTTCTGTTGGGTCTTCTTTTCCCATTGCACGACCGCATTCATATCTTACTTCTTCTACGTTCTTACCTTCGTATGATGAAGTTGGGAAACCGTAGTAAACCCAAAGGAACGAGCATATCTGCATTCCTGGATTTGGTTTGCGAAGTTGTTCTATTTCATTTGCTCTTAAGCGTACGATTTCTCCCGGTCCTAAGTATTTAGTTACTTCGTATCCGAGGTTTTGGAAGGCTGTTGATTCACTTGTGGCAGCATATGCACCTTCTTTCTTTCCTATTACGATAGGTGTGCGTCCCCATGAGTCGCGTGCTGCGATGATTCCGTCTTCTGTAAGTAGTAATAAGGAACATGAACCGTTGATTTCCTTAAATACATTCTCAATACCCTCTACAAAGGTTTTTCCTTTGATGATTAATAGTCCGATAAGTTCTGTCTGGTTGATTTTTCCAGAACTGAATTCTGACAGATGCATGTTTTCCTGCAACAACTTTTTAGCTAACTCTTCTTTGTTGTTGACTTTTGCGACTGTAACAATTGCAAATCTGCCAAGATGGGAATTGATAAGTAATGGTTGTGCGTCTGTGTCGCTAATGATTCCAATACCAGAGTTACCTTCGAATTTGTCAAGTTTTTCTTCGAATGCAGTTCTGAAGTAAGTGGATTCAAGTTTGTGGATTGAACGACAAAATCCTTTTTTGGTACTATATGTGGCCATACCACCTCTCATGGTTCCAAGATGTGAGTTGTAGTCAGTACCATAGAACAAATCGTTTATGCATTTCTGCTCTGAAACGGTTCCAAAGAAGCCTCCCATAATATTTTGTTTTTATATAGTTTTTAATTACTTTATTTCTTTTTGACAGGTGTTTTTATTTTTTGTCTTTATCCTGATTTTTATCCACAACAGTCAATTTGATTTTCTCATCTTGAAGTTGTGCCAACAGTTCAGAACCTTTTGGAGGATCGGTTTCAATAATCAGTTCAGATATTGGATCTTCAAGATTCTGTTGGATAGCTCTTCGTAGAGGTCTTGCACCGAATTGTTTGTCATATCCACGTTTTGCAATGAATTCCTTTGCTTCTTGTGTGATGCTTAAGGAGTATCCCATTGCATCAATACGTGAATACAATTCATTAAGTTCTAATTCAATTATTTTAAGTATTGCATCCAGATCTAATTGATCGAATGTTATGATTTCGTCAATTCGATTGAGGAATTCTGGAGAGAACTGTTTGTTTAATGCCTTTTGTATGACACTTCTGCTCACTTCCTTATCGTTCTTACCTTCCATGGCAGAAAAACCGATACCTCGTCCAAAATCTTTCAGTTGTCTTGTTCCGACATTTGAAGTCATGATGATTACTGTGTTTCTGAAATCCACAGTATGTCCGTTGGAGTCGGTAAGTCGTCCGTCGTCCATCACCTGAAGCAAAATATTGAAGACATCGGTGTGTGCTTTCTCTATTTCGTCGAGAAGTACGATAGAATATGGTTTGCGGCGAACTTTCTCAGTCAACATACCACCTTCTTCGTAGCCCACATATCCCGGAGGAGCACCCACAAGTCTGCTGACAGTAAATTTCTCCATATATTCACTCATGTCCACTCTGATAAGGGCATCTGTTGAACCGAACATATGTTCTGCCAGTTTTTTTGCAAGATATGTCTTTCCGACACCTGTAGGTCCGAGGAACATAAACACTCCAATAGGACGTGCAGGGTCTTTTAATCCGATTCTGCTTCGTTGTATTGCGCTAACGAGCTTGTCGATAGCTGTATCTTGTGCAATTACTTTATTCTTCAGTTCTTGTCTCATTCCCTTGAGACGAGTACCTTCGTCGGTTGCCATTTTCTGTACAGGAATTCCTGTCATCACGGAAACAGTCTCTGCAACCTTGTTTGCATCGACAATTTCGCGTTTCTCTGCAATTTTCTTCTCCCATTCCTCTTTCATCTTCTCTAATTGCAGTTTCAGATGTTTTTCGGCGTCGCGATAATTTGCTGCCTGTTCAAAATTCTGAGCGTTGACAGCATCGTTCTTCTTATGTATAGCTTCGTCGATGAGTGCTTCCTGTTGCTCTATTTCCTTTGGAACATAGATATTTCCGATATGAACTCGTGAACCGGCTTCGTCTAAGGCGTCAATTGCTTTGTCTGGGAATTGACGGTCTGTGATATATCTTTGTGATAATCTCACACATGCCTCCAACGCATCTTCTGTATATGTCACGTTGTGATGTGATTCATATCTGTCTTTGATGTTGTGGAGTATTGTGAGTGTTTCGTCAGGGGATGTAGGTTCAACCAGAATCTTTTGGAAACGACGTTCCAGAGCACCGTCTTTTTCAATGGATTTTCTGTATTCGTCTAAGGTGGTTGCACCTATACACTGCATTTGTCCGCGTGACAATGCAGGCTTCATCATATTCGCAGCATCCATCTGTCCTGCCTGGTTTCCAGCACCGATTATAGAATGGATTTCGTCTATGAAGATGATGATATCTGGGTTTGCAATCAGTTCGTTGATGATTGTTCTCATTCGTTCCTCGAACTGTCCGCGGTATTTTGTTCCAGCAACGACATTTGCGAGATCCAATGAGATTATTCGTTTGTTGAACAGTGTTCTTGACACTTTACGCTCATTTATTCTGATGGCAAGTCCTTCAACAATTGCACTTTTTCCCACTCCCGGTTCTCCGATCAGGATAGGGTTGTTCTTCTTTCTTCTTGATAGAATCTGTGCAATTCGTTCTATTTCTTTTTCACGTCCCACTACCGGGTCGAGTTTTCCTTCCGCAGCAGCTTTGGTGATATCAGTTCCAAATGAATCGATAGCTGGTGTGTTGCTTGATACTTGTTGACTTGAAGAAGACTGTTGTCTGGTGCGGCTTGCAGGAGGCGTATCTTCATCATCGTCGTCATCATCAACATCGATATCCGCATGTGGGATAGGGCGTGTGAGTGATGCTTTAAGGTTCTCGTATGTGAGATCGTATTTATCAAGCATATTTCTTTTATTCTGAATTTCAGATTGTTTAAGAATTCCCAACAGCAAGTGTTCTGGTTCTATTTTTTCACTTTTCATCATTTTTGCTTCCATCTGACCGATTCTAAGCATGTTGGCAGTTTCTTCGCTCATGTCAGGAGTGTCAGTTGATTTTTCTTTATTTGAATGTTGGGTTAGAATTTCTTCTAATTGTTGTCGATAAGTCGGTATATCTACGATATATTGTTTTCTCATCAGGTTGTATGCTGAATTCTGAGCATCACGAAGAATCCCCAACATAACATGCTCTGGTTCTATAGTGTCGCAACAGAGACGAATAGCTTCTTCTCTGCTATATTCGAGTATCTGCTTTACTGAGTCTGAATATGGTAATTGGTTCATCTTGATTCTTTTTGTCAATTACTGACAGGTTTAAATTAACTTCTCATCATTATTTTCACATCAACAAATACAATTGTCTATGACGTGAAATCATCCTTTTGTCTTCAGATGTTTGAAAGCAGCATGATGATTATGCTATTGCTCTTGTGTCTAACCATCCAAATGATAGGATATATATCCTTAGTATGCTCTTGCAATGAGCACACGGTATTTTGATGGCTTGCCACTGACCATATCAGTTCCCGGAGTCTGTTCAAACATATAAGGAACGCAACGTATTGTAGCCTGAGTTTCTTCTTTTATCTTAGCCTCGGTCTCGGCTGTACCGTCCCAATGGCAAAGGAAGAATCCTCCTTCTTTGATTTTCTCTTTGAATTCATCGTAGTTGTCACATTCGTAAATGTGTTCGTTACGATAGTCGAGTGCTTTTTTGTAGATATTGTCTTGAATATCGTCAAGCAGTGTCTTGACAGTATCTTCAATACCTTCAATACTTACAGTTTGCTTTTCGAGTGTGTCACGACGCATGATTTCGGCAGTTCCGTTTTCCAAGTCGCGTGCTCCGATAACAACTCGTACTGGTACACCCTTGAGCTCATAATCTGCAAATTTGAAACCAGGACGTTTCTGGTCGTCGTTGTCATATTTCACACTGATGCCCATAGCTTCAAGATTTGCCTTGATTTTTGCTACCTTGTCATTTATTAGTCCAAGTTGTTCGTCTGTCTTCCAGATTGGAATAATGACAACCTGAAGTGGTGCGAGACGTGGAGGTAAAACTAAGCCGTTGTCGTCAGAGTGAGTCATAATCAACGCACCCATCAGTCGGGTTGATACTCCCCAACTTGTTGCCCATGCATATTCTGGTTTGTTTTCCTTATTAAGGAATGTCACATCGAATGCTTTTCCGAAGTTTTGTCCGAGGAAGTGGCTTGTTCCTGACTGCAATGCTTTTCCGTCTTGCATCATAGCTTCGATAGTATATGTGTCGAGGGCACCTGCAAAACGCTCTGTTTCACTCTTCACACCCTGGATAACAGGCACTGCCATGTATTTTTCAGCGAAGTCGGCATAAACTTTAAGCATCATCTTTGCACGATCTTCTGCTTCTTCACGTGTAGCGTGTGCTGTGTGTCCTTCTTGCCAAAGGAATTCACTTGTACGCAAGAACAGACGTGTACGCATTTCCCAGCGCATTACGTTACACCATTGGTTGCAAAGAATAGGCAGGTCTCTATATGATTTTATCCAGTTCTTGTATGTGTTCCATATGATGGTCTCACTTGTCGGACGTATGATAAGTTCTTCTTCAAGTTTGGCATTTGGGTCAACCACCACACCGTCATGTGTCTCGTTAGTCTTAAGACGATAGTGTGTTACAACGGCACATTCCTTAGCAAAACCCTCAACGTGTTCAGCTTCTCGGCTGAGGAATGATTTTGGAATTAATAGGGGAAAATATGCGTTTTGTACACCTGTGGCTTTGAATTGTTTGTCGAGTTCTGATTGGATTTTCTCCCAAATGGCATATCCGTAAGGTCGGATAACCATACATCCTCGTACATCTGCTTGTTCTGCCAATTCTGCTTTGACTACCAGTTCGTTATACCATTGTGAATAGTTGACGCTTCTTTTGGTCAACCCTTTAATTTCTGTTGCCATACATGTATAATTTCCTAAAAATACAATATTTATTATATTGTCTGTATTTCAATTAGCTGTTGCTTAAATCGAGTACAAAATTACAACAAAATCCTCAAACAGCAATCTATATTACGGAATTAAATGTAAAAAATATGTGTTTTTTGCATTTTTCTTATAATTTGTTAAGGTTATTTGAATAAAAAAGTCGATATTTGCAAGGTGAATAACATTTTTTAATTATTAATATTAATAACTAAAATCTTTTGATTATGAAACATTCAAAATTTTTCGCAATTGCGCTAAGTGCAATCATGCTTCTTTCTGCATGTAACATGAACAATACAACCAAAGGTGGTCTTATCGGTGGTGGTGGCGGTGCTGCTCTTGGTGCATTAGTTGGTAATTTAATTGGAAAAGACGCTAAAGGTACTGCTATCGGTGCTGCTATCGGTACTGCTGTAGGTACAGGCGCAGGTGTTCTTATCGGTAAGAAAATGGATAAGGCAAAGGCTGCAGCTGAAGCTGTTGCAAATGCTCAGGTTCAGTCAGTTACAGATGCTAATGGTCTTCAAGCTGTAAAGGTTACATTTGATTCAGGTATCCTTTTCGCAACAAATAAGTCAACTCTCAACTCAGTTGCAAAATCTTCATTAAGTCAGTTCGCTTCTCAAGTATTGAACGTAAATCCAGACATGGACGTAGCAATCTTCGGACACACAGATAATACTGGTTCTGATGCTATCAACAACCCACTTTCTCAGAAGCGTGCAGAGGCTGTAGAAAGCTATCTTAAGAGCTGTGGTGTTGCTCCACGTCAGATCGCAACAGTTCAGGGTAAAGGTTCATACGATCCAGTTGCTACTAACGCAACAGCTGAAGGTCGTCAGTTGAACCGTCGTGTAGAAGTCTTCATCTATGCAAGTCAGGCTATGATTGAAGCAGCACAGAATGGTACACTTCAATAATATCTATATTGGAAGATAATAACGGATGTGTGGTACTTCATGTAAGCCACACATCTTTTTTATAACCACATTTAATTTGTTCCTGTGAAGTGAAACTTATAAAGAATATAATAAAGTTCTGTATGTGGGTGGTGATCCTCTTCTTTGGATTATCTGTAGGCACCACGTTGTTATATAAATATGTTCCCGTTCCTGTATCTCCACTTATGATTATACGTCTGTTTGAACAGATGAAGGATGGTGAACAACTTAAACTGGCTCATCGTTGGGTTCCAATGGACAGTATCAGTAGTGAATTACCTCGTGCTGTGTGGGCAAGCGAAGACCAGAACTTCTTCAAACATAATGGTTTTGATTTCGAAGCTATCGAAAAAGCCATAGAAGAGAGTGAAAAAAAGGGAAAACTGCGAGGTGCAAGTACAATCAGTCAGCAAACAGCTAAGAATGTCTTTTTATGGCCTTCATCTACATATACGCGCAAAGCTTTCGAGGCATATTTCACAGTTCTTATAGAGACTTTCTGGTCTAAACAACGAATAATGGAAGTCTATCTGAATACAATCGAGATGGGACGCGGAATATATGGCGCAGAAGCAGTTGCTATGGAACATTTCGGTTGTCATGCGTCTGATTTGAATCAAAACCAATCGGCTTTGATTGCAGCATCATTACCTAATCCATTGAAGATGAATAGTGGTGCACCTTCAGGTTACATGTATAAACGTCAAGGACAAATTAAACGACAGATGCGTAATTTGGGACCATTCCCTAAAGATTGATAAGGTGGAAATGGCGACATGGCATAGATGTTTGTTGTTTTAACATCATGCATATTATGGTTTGTAGCGATTCTTCGCAAAGTGCTAAGATGTCTTTTAGCAAAATAGTGCTCCATTTTAATATTTTTATTTAACAACATCATTGTAATAGCAACAATATAAATATGGAAACAGGACGAAAGATATGTGAGGTGTTGAAAACTATTAGAAAGCAAATAGCAGATATGAATGGCATCGTATATGAACCAAAAGTATGTCATTATAAAGGTCGTTGCCATGGTACTTGCCCTGCTTGTGAGGCAGAAAGAGAATATATAGAATCAGAATTATCATTTCGCAAAGGTATGGGGATGAAAATATGTGTGACTGGTGTTGCGTTAGGTATGTTGGCTTCTCCATATAATGTTAATGCGCAATCTCACTTAGACACCCCTGTCAATTCGACGTTTTTTAATAAACAGAAATCATCCGACAATGATAATATACCACAAGATTCGGTGTTGATTAAAGGATGTGTAAAAGACATGTTGGGTATACCAATATGTGGAGCGATCGTAATAACTCCTGATGGGCGCTACCTAACGTCTACAGATATAGAAGGTAATTTCTCAATTTATATACCACATGATTCTCCTCTTACTGTACGTTATGTGGGTTATGAAACGAAGAACTATTCATTCGGAGATTTAGATTTGTCTGGAACAAATGTATTATACCTTCCCGAAACAGAGGGTGTCTTAATTGGAGAAGTAGTTGTTGTAAGAAAAAAGAATGTACGTAAAGAGATACGTAGAATAGGGAGAATTAGAAGAAGAGAAATTAAATATAATAAAAGAAAAAGCAAAGCATCTTTCCCTGGTGGTGATACTGCCTTGCAAATGTATTTGGCAAATAATACCCATCTTGCAGAAATTGCACAAAACGAATCAAATGTACCCGCACAAGTCCGTGTGTCATTTTATGTTCTTGGCGATGGAAGTTTGGCGGATGTTAAGGTTCTAAATCAATGTCCTTTGAGAATAAAAGAAGAAGTGTTGCGTCTTGTCAAATCAATGCCTAAATGGAATCCTGCCAAGCGCGATATTGGACAAAAAGTTGAAGATCAAGTTGAATTATCAATAAAGGTAAACAACTCAAAATAAATGAAATCAACCAAAGCACCATTAATTGCTATCTCACGCCATCGTTTAGCTATTGACGGCAAAGGTATTACTACGTTGGTTGGATTTCATGGTTGCCCGCTCAATTGTGAGTTTTGCATTAATAAACGTAGTCTGGCCATGTCGCCTATTTGTAAGATTTCAGTTTCGGAACTTCTTGAACGTTTAATGGCAGACAATATATATTATTTGGCTACTGGTGGTGGGGTAACATTTGGTGGCGGAGAACCGTTGCTTTTTTATGAATTCATTTATGACTTAGTGGCAATTATGCCAAAAGAGTGGAATATCACAATGGAAACTTCATTAAATGTACCGTTGGATAACTTAAAGAAAGTTGCACCATATATCCATGAGTTCATAATTGATATAAAAGACATGGATTATACGATATATAAGAAATATACAGGAAAAAATAATAATAATGTTCTTTCTAATCTTAAATGGCTTAAAGATAACGGCTATTCAGATAAGGTGATAATTCGAATTCCTTTAATTCCTAACTATAATACTAAGGATAATCAGATTCAGAGTATGGCGAAACTTGAAGAAATGGGTTTTAATCGTTTTGATAAATTCCATTATATTATTCGTTAATGTTTTGTCAAACGAATTATTCAGATACATACCGATTGCCTTGATGTTCTAAATATGCTTTTAGTCAATAAATAGAAATATGAGAAAACTCATGAGGATAATATAAAAAATCACAGTTCGTCAAGTGCGGACTGTGATTTTTTATTAATCATTATCATAACAATGTAATTAATCAATTGTATTCAACTGATAACATCCAACATCAGGTTTGTTCTCAGGTCGTTCAATTCCGTTTAAATCTGTCTTACAATCAGATGGAGTATATTTGCCGTCACCCATTTTTCTTGCGACAGATAATGTGTCGAGTTGAAAATTGTATATGAAGTTGTTGGTGTCAACAGATCTGAAATTGCCTTCTCTTGATTTTGCCAAATCCTTGTATGATTCTTTGCCTCGTTTGCTATCGTTTATAGTGTCAATGACGCATTCAAGGAAGTTTGGCTCGTCCTCTTCTGATAGGATGGTGTTTATAAGACAATTGTTGAATCTATAGTTGAAGTTGATGTCGCTGTCGTGTAGTTGACTGCCGAAAATCTCATCGTTTCTGTATCCTGTAATTATTGAGTTGTTAAACGTGAGTTGGTTTAGTGGGTATTCGTCATCTCCGTCGTGGTTGGCAAAATACAATGCTCCCAAATACTCATCCCAGATATAGAACTGAGCCAATGTGCAATGTGAGAATTCCACATTTCCACCGATAATCGCAGCGCAATAGCCTTTTGCGTTACTGATTTGTGAATTATGTATGGTGGCTTGTCCGTCTATTATATATAATGCATTACCAGACACATTATGTATAATACTATTTAGGATGTATAGTCGATTTTCGCTTTTTTGACTCTTGTCGTCGGATAGCATCATTACACCGAACTTTCCTCCATGTATGTTACAGTTTGTAAGTTTGTTGCCACTACTTTCTGGATGTAATTTTACACCTTGCCATGTGCCAGCCGTTCTGTCGTAAGGAAGATAGGGGAGGAGTTTGTCGGTGCGGTCGCCGCGCATGGTGATAGGTTGTTGGGGAGTTCCCTCTGCCACTAACGAACCGTGTACTTCTAATCCTGCATCTGCATGAAAACAGAGAGTGGTTCCTGGCTGTATGGTTAATGTGGCACCTTCTTCTACTGTAAGGTTGTTGTAAATCACATATGGCCGCTTTGAATCAAGAATCATGTCGGTTGTGATATGCTCATCTCTTAATTCTATGATATCCTGACCATATGCCTGTAAATAAATCTTCTGTACTATGCCGTTGGGCAAAGTAAAAATAAGGGAGTCCGATTTAAGGAGCGGAAGATCGGAATCATGTGGATCAATCGTGACTTCTACGAAACAGAAGATACTGTCGCCATGATATATCTCCACATCGGAAAACTGCGTATTTGAAACTCCGTCCAGGTTGACTCTGAAACCGCTGTTACCGCCACTTCCCAGACGTACCGATTCGATGCGAACTCCCTTTTTGTTTTTGTTGTATATCTTGAATCGTTTAGTTGCAGAACCAATAGAAGTGAATATGGTGTCAAAAGTCACTGTATCTGTTGAAAATGTCAGATGTGTACTATTGTCATATGCAAATTCTTCTTCTTCGCTGCAAGAAACCGACAATATTATCGTTAAGATTGTGATAAATAAGATTGATATTTTATTGTTTTGCATTTTCTGTAATTCTTTTTGTTTTATTGTTATAACGATAATCTGTACATCTTATTGTGTTACGGCATGTTTTTCTGTTTAATTTGCCTGATTTTGTGGAAGAAATCAATTGATGAGAGATGTGGGGTGATAATTAGACAATAAAAAAATATGAGGACTTGTCTGTTGTGACTAATCCTCATATTTCGATTCTTGTCTATGTTCTCAGAGGTAAGATTATGCCTCTTCGCTTTTGCGAACAAGCTTTTCCTTGATACGAGCTTTCTTACCTGTAAGGTTACGGAGGTAGTAGAGCTTAGAGCGGCGTACCTTACCAACCTTATTAATTGTGATGCTATCGATGTTTGGTGATTCAATAGGGAAGATACGTTCTACACCTACAGTTCCAGACATCTTGCGAACAGTGAAACGTTTTTTCTGACCTTCGCCAGTGATTTTGATTACAACACCACGATAGAGCTGGATACGCTCTTTTGTTCCTTCAATGATTTTGTAAGCCACTGTGATAGTATCACCTGCTTTGAACTTAGGGAACTCTTTGCCTGTAGCAAATGCTTCTTCAGCAATTTTGATTAAATCCATTTTTTTAAATGTTTTAAATATTAATATTGTTCCAACGAAGCATTCTTTAGTAACACTCATCTAAACAGCGGCTTCGCTTCCGAGCGGCAAAGTTAGTGATAATTTACTAGTTGACAATGTGGAATTCAATGTTTTTTTAAAAAAAACTACATTTTTGTGCCCTAAATCCATTGGTTTGCTATTTTGTTGTGTCTTTTTTTCTTATCTTTGCAGTCAAAATCATATAAATATCTAAAAACATAGGAAATGTTTTCATTTGAAGTATTACCACCATTGAAAGGTACTGGAACTGAAGCTCTTTTCCGTACTATTGATTTGTTGAAAGAATATAATCCGAGTTATATCAATATAACGACTCACAGAAGTGAATATGTTTACACACCACAGGATAATGGTACATTTTTGCGCAGTCGAATACGTCGTCGTCCGGGAACGATAGCCGTTGCCAGCGCAATCATGCAGAAGTACAATATAAAAGTTGTGCCTCATGTGTTGTGTAGCGGTTTCTCTCGTGAAGACATCGAATATATGTTGCTTGACCTTCAGTTCCTTGGAATTAACGATATTCTTGTGTTGAGAGGTGATAAGGCAAAAGATGATTCCAGATTCCGTCCTGAACCAGATGGTTATAGTTATGCAACCGAACTTATAGGACAAATCAATAAGTTTAATTCAGGAAAATTCTATGATGGAACCGATATTCGTATTCCAGGCACTCCGTTCAGTTATGGTGTAGCGTGTTATCCTGAAAAACATGAAGAAGCTCCTAATATGGAGTCGGATCTTCGCGTGTTGAAACTCAAACAGGATTTGGGCGCTTCATATGCTGTTACGCAGTTGTTTTATGACAACAAGAATTATTTCAGTTTTGTAGAAAGAGCTCGTAAGGCAGGTATTACAATTCCTATTATTCCTGGTATAAAACCTTTGACAAAGAAAAGTCAGTTGAATGTGGTTCCAAAGACTTTTCATGTTGATATTCCGAAGGAATTGGCAGATGAGGCACGTAAACTTAATACAGACGAAGAAGTGGCTCAACTGGGAATAGAGTGGGGACTGAATCAATGTAAGGAATTATTGAAAGAAGGTGCTCCTTCGCTTCATTTCTATACAGTTTCGGCTGTAAACAGTATTAACGAGATTGCAAAGCAGTTATTCTGATAGTTTTTTGAGATAAATATAGTATTCGGAACATTTTGTATTTTTCTATAAGATATGACATTTGAGGAAATTATAGGTCAGAACGATGTGAAGGAACGTATAATGTCTGAAATTCAGTATGACAGACTTCCTCATGCTTTGATGCTGTATGGTCCTGAAGGTAATAATGCTTTGCCTTTAGCATTGGCATTGGCAAATATCTTGCTTGGCAGACAAGGCGAAAGTCAGAAAAAGATGGTTGCTCAACTGCAACATCCTGATTTGCATTTTTCATTTCCGATATACAAGCCTAAGGGAAATGACGGAAAACCAACTCCGTGTGATTTGTTTTTGAAACAATGGCGCGAGCAGGTGCTTCGCTCTCCTTATTTTGGTTATAGCGAATGGATGGATGCCATCGGTGCAGAGAATCAGCAGCTGATGATTTATGAAGCCGAAAGCGATAGTATTGCAAAGGTTGTCAATATGAAACCTAATCAAGGTGGCTATCGTGTTATTATAATGTGGTTGCCAGAGAAAATGAATATCGTGTGTTCTAATAACCTGCTTAAGATGCTGGAAGAACCACCTTCACAGACAATGTTTATTCTTGTTTGTGAACAGCCCGACAAACTTCTGCCAACTATCTTGAGCCGTTGCCAATCTATAATGGTCCCTCCACTTACGATCGATGATGTAGAACAGCATCTGATAAATAAATGTGGCGTGGATGCAGAGTTGGCAAAGAATATTGCCCGTACGTCTTCCGGAAATCTGTGTGCGGCCTTACGATATATAACAGACAATAGTGAAAATGAACAATATTTTGAGTTGTTTGTCTCTCTGATGCGATTAAGTTATGTTCGTAAAGTTAAGGAAATGAAACAATGGAGCGAACAGATTGCAGGCTTAGGACGTGAACGTCAAAAACGCTTTCTTGACTATTGTCAGCGTATGATTCGTGAGAATTTCATATATAACTTCCATAATGCAGATTTAAACTATATGAATCAAAATGAGAGTGATTTTGCTGTTAAATTTGCTCCTTTCATAAATGAAAATAATGTGATAGGAATTATGGACGAACTTAATAAGGCGCAAAGAGATATAGGCCAGAATGGTAATGCTAAGATTGTTTTCTTTGATTTTGCCTTAAAGATGATAGTTTTGATAAAAAACAGATAAAATGCAAAAATTAAGTCGTTGGTTGGCAAAATATGCCTCATGGGTGGTCATATTTGTTGCCGTATTCACTTTTTTCGTACCAGAAGTTTTTGAATGGGTGAAAGGAACCACTCAGACTGTTATTCTTGGTATAATAATGCTTACTATGGGATTGACACTCACAACAGATGATTTTAAGATTCTGTTGCGTCGTCCGTTTGACATTTTTATCGGAGCATGTGCTCAGTTTATAATCATGCCATTGTTGGCATACACGTTGGTAAAAGTGTTTCATCTTGAACCGGCACTGGCTATAGGAATCCTATTGGTGGGTTGCTGCCCAGGGGGAGTGTCAAGTAATATAATGTCGTATTTGTGTCATGGTGATGTGGCTTTTTCTGTAGGTATGACATGTGCTTCGACGTTGTTAGCTCCAGTGATGACTCCTCTTTTGATGAAGATTACAGCGGGTGAGATTATTGAGATTGATACCATCGGCATGTTTTTGAACATCCTTATCGTTACGATTATACCAGTGGCATTAGGAAGTACACTGAATTATATGTTTAGTAAACGCTCTGTCTTTCCTAAATTGCAAGGTATGATGCCGGGACTGAGTGTTATATGTCTTGCTTGTATTGTCGGAGGTGTGATAAGTACGGTTCATGACGACTTGGTGTCACGTGGATTGGCTTTGTTCTTGTGGACCTTTGCAGTTGTGTTGTGTCATAACTCATTAGGATATCTTTTAGGCTATATGGTTGGCAAAATGTGTAAGTTCTCTACAGCTAAGAAACGAACAGTTTCAATTGAGGTGGGAATGCAGAATGCGGGTCTTGCCACCAATTTGGCAACAGTCTTTTTTGCCGCACAACCATTAAGTGTGTTACCATGTGCCATTTCATGTGCATGGCATAGTATTTCAGGAACAATTCTTGCAGGTATATATTTAAAGATGGATGCTTTCAAAGTTAGAAAGAATAAGTAAATCCATATAGTGTAGTGACATATTTTGTGTTATTCGGTAAAAATTCTTAACTTTGCAGCCGCTTTTTGGCAATTTAATATATTTGATAATAAAAACAGATAATAATTTAAATTATATAAATACAGTTTTTTATTAATCATCCCTTAAGGGGGCGTGTGCTTGACAACCACGCTAAAAAAACAAGAAAAATGAAAAATGTAAAGAACGTGAGTGTTTCCTTTATGTTAATGGGAATCCTCTTTTGTGTGTGCTTAATTGCATCGAATTTGTTTGAAACAAAGTTGTTTCGCGTTTATGGACCAATATGTCTTACATGTGGTTTCTTAGTTTTCCCAATTTCGTACATTTTAAATGACTGCATTGCTGAAGTTTGGGGTTATCGTAAATCTCGTTTGATAATCTGGACAGGGTTCTTGATGAATTTCTTTCTTGTCGCCATTGGAACGATAGCAAGTTATTTGCCGCCAGTTAATCCGGGTGAAGATGAGTCTTTCCGTCATATCTTTCTTTTTGCACCGCAGATAACTGTCGCAAGCTTCATAGCATTCGTTGTGGGTTCATTCCTGAATGCGATTGTGATGAGTAAGATGAAGATGGCAGACCGAAACAAAGGACATTTCAATTATTATTTTTCACTTCGTGCAATACTATCTACTATCGTAGGTGAGAGTGCCGATTCAATCATTTTCTTCCCATTGGCATTTTATATATTCCCATGGATATTCGATGGTAAGCCATCGGTTACGGTAGAAGTACTTATAAGTCTGATGCTGACCCAAGTTGTGGCTAAGACTTTGTACGAAATCATAGCCTTGCCTATAACAATTAGGGTAGTGCGTTTTGTGAAGAAATTTGAAGGCATCGATGTGTATGACGAGAATATCTCATACAATGCCTTTAAGGTTAAAGATATTTAATCTTTTATAAGCAGAAATGACTGAGTAATATAAATAATTAATTAGTTATGGAAAAGAGCAGAGAAAACGAGAATCTAAAGTCTTTAGGAAAAAAGACCGTTTATTCGTCGGATTACGCTCCAGAGGTGTTGGAGGCCTTCCAGAATAAACATCCTGAAAATGATTATTGGGTGCAATTCAATTGTCCTGAGTTTACCAGTTTGTGTCCTATCACAGGACAGCCCGACTTTGCCGAAATACGCATTAACTATCTTCCTGACATGAAAATGGTTGAGAGCAAGAGCTTGAAACTCTATTTGTTCAGTTTCCGTAATCATGGCGATTTCCACGAAGATTGTGTCAACACAATTATGAAGGATTTAATTCGTTTGATGGATCCAAAATATATAGAGGTTACAGGTATCTTCACACCACGAGGCGGTATCTCTATTTATCCATATGCTAATTATGGACGTCCAGGAACCAAATATGAGGAAATGGCAAATTATAGAATGATGAATCACGGATTGTGATATAAATATATAAGCATTCTTATAATCATAATTTAAAAAATCGAGCTATTGAATGATAACTCGATTTTTTTTTATATCTTTGTAGCAAATTGCATAAATATTGTCTAAGATAATATGGATAATCGAGACGAACAAGAAATAGAATTGAATCAAGACGAAATACCAGGACAAGTAAGTGATACAGATGCATCTTCTTCAATTAATGAAGAGGCTGCTTCTGATGATAAGGATATGGTAGAAGAACTACCAGCCAATGGTGCTCCTCATAGTGATTACGATCCGACGAGTATGACCGATAGTATCACTCATCATCTGAGTGGTATGTACCAGAACTGGTTCTTGGATTATGCTTCGTATGTTATTCTTGAACGTGCAGTACCACATATACTTGATGGTTTTAAGCCTGTTCAGCGACGCATTCTTCATTCCATGAAGAGAATGGATGACGGACGTATGAACAAGGTGGCAAATATCGTGGGTCATACAATGCAGTTTCACCCTCATGGAGATGCCAGCATCAAGGATGCATTGGTGCAGATGGGACAGAAAGAACTGCTTATCGATTGTCAGGGTAACTGGGGAAACATATTGACTGGCGATGATGCCGCAGCTGCGCGTTATATTGAAGCACGTTTGTCTAAATTTGCCAACGATGTGGTTTTTAATCCTAAAACTACAGAATGGAAATTATCTTATGACGGTAGAAATAAGGAACCGATTGCGTTACCTGTTAAGTTCCCTTTGCTTTTGGCACAGGGTGTTGAAGGTATTGCCGTCGGACTAAGTTCAAAGATATTGCCTCATAACTTTAACGACTTGTGTGATGCAGCCGTAAGTTATCTTCATAAAGAACCTTTCAATCTGTATCCAGATTTCCTCACAGGTGGTTCTATTGATGTTTCAAAATATAACGACGGCCAGCGAGGCGGTTCTGTGCGTGTTCGTGCCAAGATAGAGAAATTAGATAATAAAACGTTGGTAATCAGAGAAATCCCATTTGGAAAGACTACCACAAGTATTATCGATTCCATTCTGAAGGCAATTGATAAAGGAAAGATAAAGGCAAGAAAAGTCGATGACAACACAGCCGCACAGGTTGAGATATTGATTCATCTTACACCAGGTGTTTCTTCAGACAAGACAATCGATGCTTTATATGCATTCACTGATTGTGAGATAAGTATTTCTCCAAACTGTTGTGTTATTGACGACAAGATGCCTCAGTTCCTAACTGTAAGTGATGTCCTCAAACGTTCAGTTGATTATACCAAACATCTGATAAAGAGAGAACTGGAGATACAACGAGATGAACTGTTGGAACAACTGCATTTTGCATCACTCGAACAGGTATTCATTGAGGAACGCATTTATAAGGCAAAGCAATATGAAAATGCTGAAAGTACAGATGCTGCATGCCAGTATATTGAGGAGAGGTTGACTCCGTTCTTCCCACAATTTGTGCGTGAAGTGACCAGAGATGATATCCTCCGATTGCTCGAACTCAAGATGAAACGCATATTGAAGTTCAGCAAAGATGAGAACGAGGCGATGATTCTCAGAATAAAAGATGAATTAAAGCGTATTAATCACGACTTGAAGAATTTGGTTGAGGTTACCGCACAATGGTTTATTCATCTTAAAGACAAGTATGGAGCCGAACATCCGAGATTGACTGAAATCCGCAACTTCGATACAATCCAAGCAGCTACTGTTGCCGAAGCAAACCAGAAATTATATATCAACCGTGCAGATGGCTTTATCGGAACAAGTTTGAAGAAAGATGAATTCGTGACAAACTGCTCTGATATAGACGATGTTATAATCTTCTATAAGGATGGTACGTATAAGGTGGTGAAAGTGGCAGAAAAGGTGTTTGTTGGCGAAACAGAGAAGGCAAAGGCTGAAAAACGTAAGACAGAAATCATTCATGTCGCTGTATTCAAGAAGAATGACACCCGCACAATATATAATGTATGCTATAAGGACGGAAAATCGGGCATTACATATATAAAACGATTTAATGTGCCGTCAGTAACGCGTGATCGCGAATACGATTTGACATCAGGCACACCTAAATCACGTGTGACTTATTTTACTGCAAATGCCAATGGTGAGGCTGAGGTTATAAAAATCACATTAAAGCCTATGCCTAAGTTGAAGAAACAAATCTTTGATAAGGATTTCAGCGAGATAGCCATCAAGGGACGTTCTTCACGCGGTAATGTACTTACCAAATACGATATATTCAGAATCGGACTTAAATCACACGGTGGTTCTACATTGGGTGGACGTAAGGTGTGGTTTGATAACGATGTCATGAGATTGAATTATGAGAGCCATGGAAAATATCTTGGTGAGTTCATGAGCGATGATTCAATTCTCGTCGTATTGAAGAATGGTGAGTTCTATACTACGAATTTTGATATAAACAACCACTATGAACAGAATATTCTGCGAATAGAGAAATATAATCCAGAAAAGGTTTGGACTGCGGTGTTGTGGGATGCTGATAATCAGAATTTCCCATACATCAAACGCTTTAATATGGATGCCAATGCAAAACATCAGAATTTCATTGGTGACAATCCTATGTCAAAACTTATCCTGTTGACCGATGTGGCAAGTCCAAAACTGGAACTTCTTTTCGGAGAGCCAGATACATTCCGTGGTCCGTTAGAACTTGATGTTGAGGAATTTATTGCCGTAAAGGGATTTAAGGCAAAAGGAAAACGATTGACTACATTTAATCTCGATAAAGTGCGTTTGCTTACAGATGTAGAGGATGAAGTAAATGAAGATGACGGCGATGAAAACGATAATGGAACTTTGTCGGAATCAATCGAGGATAAAGACTTAAATACAGAAGAGGTGATAGTGTCTGAGTCTGACGACAATCAGGAAACAGTTGTGGAAGAACAGGTTGAGGCCAATTCAGAAATAAATGAAGTTGAAAGTTCGTCGGATGATGAAACAGAAGAGGTGGCTGTAGATGTGACTGAGGCTGCGGGTGAGGCTGCGGGTGAGGTTGTTGACCAGGATGTTGAAGTCAATGACTCCGAACGTGAATCATTAGCAGATGATAACACAACAGACGTGCCTGTCACAACAGATGAAATTGTTACAATAGCCGAGCCTATCCAAATAGACGATGAAGATGTAACGGACGCGATTAATGAAGTTGAAGATACAATTTTAACAGAACAGGCTGATTCTGCAGAAGAGCCAAGTGGGATATCCATAGAGGAAAATACCGCCCCTGATTTAGTCAAAGTTGAGGTTAGTGACACAGTTATTCCAGACAGCAAACCAAAGGTAATACCTCCAGTGAGTCATTCTCCTTCAAAATTGATTAAGCCGGAAATGGTAGTAAAACCAAAACGTACTAACAAATCTGATAAGATTGAAAATCCAACTGATGAAACCAATGATTCAGAGGATAATGAATTGCCAGATAAACTTTCAGAACCAGACAGACCTAAGAAATATAGTGATGAGGGCCCGATTCAATTAACATTATTCTAACAATTACCTTAATTCTGATAATACTATGCGAAAAATACACCGAAATATCTGTTTGTGGCGCCTTACAATATTTTATTGTATGGTAATGATTGCCACATGTGTGTATGCACAGGATATAAACGTAAATAAACAGAAGAATCTGTATGTCGCATTAGGTTCAGCGGATATATTAGACACATATCTGTCTCCGTTTAGTTATAATGGCACTCATGTAGCGGTCAGTTATGAGAATTTCAAGAAGAATGACTATTATGATGGCATTCTGTCGTTTTCCAAAGTGACGAATCCTGCTGGTAATGTAAATGAATATGCAGGTGATTTGCGATGGCGTTATGCTAAATTATATGATATCTTCAATAAAGGTGATTTCTCAGTGAAGATCGGTCCAATGGCAGTGCTTGATTTAGGTGTGCTGTATAATGAACGTAACGGCAATAATCCTGCTCAAGGAAGATTCTCCTTGATGGCAGATTTCTCATCATATGCACAATATAATTTGCGTATCGGAAAACGAAAATTCCCAATAAGATATCTCATCGATGTTCCTATGATTGGAGCTGCATTCTCGCCAAACTACGGACAATCGTATTATGAGATATTTTCCATGAAGAAAACCGACCACAATGTGGTTTTTGCTCATGTCGGAAACACTCCGTCTTTGCGCCACAGACTGACATTCGATGTACCGACATCCAAAGGTTCTATCTCTTTGGGTTATATGGGAATATATGATCAGTCATTATATAATAATCTTCGTTACCATAGTTATTCGCATAATTTTATAATCGGATTCAGCTTATGAAAAAAGTCAGAAAGATATTATGTTGTGTCTTCGCAACTGTATTAATGCTGTCGGCTTGTGTTGATGAAGAAATACCTAACAGAAACACTCCTCTTGGCAACTTTGAAGCCTTGTGGCAACTGATGGATCAGCATTATTGTTTTTTCGATTACAAGCAGAAAGAACTTGGTATTGACTGGAACGAAATTCATGACAGATATTACAAGAGAATAACTCCGTATATGAACAACGAACAGTTGTTTGAGGTGTTGTGTGCAATGTTGGGTGAGTTGAAGGACGGACATGTCAATCTGGGAGCATCATTCAACTATGGTCGTAATTGGAGCTTCTGGGAAGATTATCCTGAGAATTATCATGACAGCATAGCACGTAGCTATCTTGGACATGATTATTATATTGCTTCGTCATTGAAATATAAGATATTAGATGATAATGTGGGCTATGTGAGAGTGGAGAGTTTTTCTGACGCCATCGGAGATGGTAATATAAGTGATATGCTTACCAAATTAGCAATATGTAGAGGGTTGATAATTGACGTGAGAAATAATGGTGGAGGACAATTGACTTATGCGCATAAGCTGGCGAGCCATTTCACCAATGAAAAGCAACATGTAGGATATGTGTATCATAAAACAGGTAAGGGACATAATGATTTCAGTCCGATGAAATCTGAATATATAGAGCCGGCTAAAGGTGTAAGATGGCAGAAGAAGGTTGTTATATTAACGAATCGTAAGTGCTATTCTGCCACAAATGACTTTGTGAAATGTATGCATACATTCCCAAATGTAACATTGATGGGAGATAAAACTGGTGGAGGCTCAGGAATGCCTTTTACTCAAGAAATACCAAATGGATGGAGTGTGCGTTTTTCAGCCGTTGTGTTCTTGGATAAAGATTATCAACAAATAGAATTTGGTATTGAGCCGGATATAACTGTTATGATGAATAAAGCAGATGTCTTGAAAGGTAAAGATACATTAATTGAAAAAGCAAGAGACTTTTTTAAGGATTGACATCGTTTGATGATGTGACGGAATCACAATCGACATTGATTGGTGTTTGTGCAATAAAATTATGCTATGTCCTTTGAATATTTCAATAAATATTTTCGGGGACATAGCATATGTTTTTTATCATTATTGTGCGAGTACTGCTTTTAAAGCCTTACCAGTGTAACTTTCTTTACAATCACATATTTTCTCAGGCACACCCTCAAAAACGATGTTACCACCATCTTGACCGCCTTCTGGACCTAAATCGATTATATGATCGGCACATTTGATGATTTCCATGTTATGCTCAATTATAAGAACAGTGTGACCGCAACTTAAAAGTGCGTAGAATGCAGCAAGAAGCTTCTTGATATCATGGAAATGAAGCCCGGTTGTAGGTTCGTCAAATATAAATATTGTAGAACTGTCAGAAGTGGATTTTTGAGAGTTCTTTGATAGATAAAACGCCAATTTCACACGTTGGTTCTCACCACCAGATAAAGTTGAAGAACTTTGGCCTAATTTTATGTAACCTAATCCAACGTCTTGTAAAGGTTTGAGTTTCTTGACTATCGCGCGACATAAACGCCTGTCTATCATAGCAGACTCTGCCGATTTTGAGTTATTTGAAGATTTGCTTTTAGCATCTTCTTTCCCGTATTCACTGAAAAACTCTATGGCAATATTAACTGTCATATTTAATATGTCGTGAATACATTTATCATGGAATTTTACTTCAAGAACATCATGCTTGAATCGTTTCCCATGACAAGATTCGCATTCAAGAACCAAATCGTTCATGAACTGCATTTCGACAGTCACAGTACCTTCACCCTTACATTCTTCACATCTTCCGCCGTCGGTATTGAACGAGAAGAATTGTGAAGTCATGCCCAATTGTTTTGCCAATTGTTGGTTTGCCATGAGTTTGCGGATTTCATCATAGGCTCCTATGTATGTTACAGGATTACTTCGTGTTGATGTTCCAATTGGGTTCTGATTTACAAACACGATATCCTTTACCATATTCACGTCACCTTCTAAACCTACAAACTGACCAGGACGATCGCAAACCTTGTTGAGTTGGCGCATCATGGCATTATAGAATATAGTCTTAATGAGAGTAGATTTACCACTTCCGCTGACTCCAGTAACAACAGTCATTACATTGAGTGGTATTTTTACATCTATACCTTTAAGATTATTCTCTCTTGCACATTTTATAAGAATATAATTATTCCATGGACGTCGTGATGAAGGAACAGGAATTATGTCTTGATGAGTGAGGAATTGTAATGTGTGGCTATTCTTAATATTCTCGTTGTCTTTGATTTTGTCAAAGTCTGTAGGTCCGGCCCATACAATTTGTCCGCCTAATCGTCCTGCTTCAGGACCGATGTCTATAATATAATCGGCTGCACGCATGATTTCTTCATCGTGTTCTACAACCACCACAGTATTACCTAAATCGCGTAATTCGTGTAATACATGAATAAGTTTCTGCGTGTCACGACTGTGTAAACCGATGCTTGGCTCATCGAGAATATATAAAGAGCCCACCAAACTGCTGCCAAGACTTGTGGCCAAGTTTATTCGTTGGCTTTCACCTCCGGATAATGTGTTCGACAAACGATTTAACGTTAGGTATGGAAGTCCTACATCGATTAGAAATTGTAGTCTGTTGTTTATCTCCAATAACAAACGTTTTGCTATGTGAGCATCGTGTTCGTCGAGCTGTAAGTCGTCAAAAAATGATTTTAGCTTGTTGATAGGCATCTCAACCAATTCTGTGATGCTTTTACCTCCAATCTTTACATAATTGGCTTCTTTCTTCAGACGGGTGCCATGACAAGTAGGGCAGGTGGTCTTTCCTCTGTATCTGGCAAGCATCACCCTGTATTGGATTTTATATTGATTGTCTTTCAGCATGTTGAAGAAACTGTCAATACATATGTCATCATTCTCAGTAAGTATTTCGTCGTTATGCTGATTCTGATTAAAATCTCCATCAATCCAATGAGGACCATGCCAAAGTAAATCTTTCTGTTCCTGAGTGAGTTGAAAATATGGAGTGAAGATAGGGAAACCATATCGTTCTGCTCTTCTGCAGAATTCGTTCTTCCATGCACTCATTTTTTCTCCACGCCAGCAGAATACAGCACCGTCATATACACTAAGTTCCTGGTTCGGAATAACCAACGTTTCGTCAATGCCCATGATTTTGCCATATCCTTCGCATTCGGGACATGCGCCTATCGGTGAGTTAAACGAGAACATATGCTCTGTTGGCTCTTCGAAAACAATTCCGTCGGCTTCGAAAGCCAATGAAAACAAAGCATCCTCGTATTCTCCGTTGGGACATTTCACGAGACACTGACCATTACCTTCATATATGGCAGTTTCGCATGAATCGACAAGGTGTGATATCGTATTATTGTCATCGTGGGCAACAATACGTGATATGATTATATATGTGATTCCGTTTATATCCTCGGTTCTGTTTAAACCTTGTTGAGAATATATCTTGAGCTGTTCTTCTTTGCTGCGGCCATTACGGCATATTAAAGGACACATGACCATGAATCGTGTGCCATCAGTCATCTTCTTTACATGTTGTACAACATCCTCGGTTGTATGCTTTTTGACCTCTTTTCCGCTGATAGGGGAGAATGTGTGGCCAACTCGAGCATATAACATTTTCAGGTAATCGTATATCTCAGTTGAAGTACCAACAGTACTACGTGGGTTTTTGCTGATTACTTTTTGTTCAATTGCAATGGCTGGAGGTATTCCTTCGATAAAATCACACTCAGGTTTACCCATTCTACCCATGAATTGTCGAGCATATGTACTCAAACTCTCAATATACCTACGCTGTCCCTCTGCATATAATGTGTCAAACGCCAACGATGATTTACCGCTGCCGCTGACTCCAGTTATAACAACAAGTTTTCCGCGTGGAATATCAACGTCAATATTCTTCAGATTATTGACTCTCGCTCCTTTGATTTTTATGTAATCCTCGTTTTGCATACAATTTTGCAAAGATAATACTTTTTGCTTATTTTGCCATAACATTTTTGATAATATAATTATTTATCTGTTTATTGCTGTTTTATTAAGTCATTTTTTATACCTTTGTAAGAAATATTAGATATCGTATAATAATTAATAAGAATACAACTATGAAAAAAGTATATTTGTTCCTTGCAGAAGGTTTTCAGGAAACTGAAGCTATTGCGGTTGTTACAATTTGTCGCCGTACAACAATTGATATAAAAACAGTGTCTGTTACAGGTGATTTGGTCGTTAAGAGTGCTTCAGGAGTGTCTGTCATCGCAGATGTCCTTTTTGAAAGTTGTGATTTTTCCGATGCAGATATGTTGATTATGCCAGGAGGTATGCCAGGTGCAACAACCTTACGTGATTGTGAGAAACTGGATGCAGTAGTTCGTAATCATTTCTCAAATGGCAGAGCTCTTGCCGCCATATGTGCAGCTCCTATTGTCTATGGTAGCAAAGGATTGCTCAAAGGCGTGCGTGTAACAGCATATCCGGGATTTGAAAACGAACTCATTGGAGCAACATATACAGGTAAGCCAGTTGAGGTTGACGGACAGTTTATAACAAGCAAAGGTCCTGGAACTTCACTGCAGTTTGGTTATGCCATTGTTGAATACCTATTAGGTAAAGATACAGTAGAGCAAGTAAAACAAAATATGATGTGGGCACAATGATATAATGTCGCATATGGAACAATTTGATATCCGGAAAGAAAAGTGCGCGGTTGTTATCGTGGCAGGAGGTAAGGGATTGCGTATGGGGACAGATATCCCCAAACAGTTTCTTGTAGTAAATGGTTCTCCAATCTTAATGCAGACCATTAAGCGCTTCTATGAATGCAACTCATCTTTTCAGATCATAGTGGTGCTGCCAGAGGAACAAATAAGTTATTGGAAGGATTTATGTAAGGAATATCAGTTTGCGATACCTCATGATATTGCTTGTGGAGGTTCAGAACGATTTTATTCAGTCAAAAATGGATTGTCGTTAGTTTCTCCCGATGCTTCGTTGATAGCTATTCATGATGGTGTGCGTCCGTATGTGAGCAGTGACGTTATTGTTGAATGTTTTAAGAAAGCAAACGAGTCGGGATCGGTAATTCCGGTCGTCGATGTGTTTGAAACCTTGCGTCATGTACAGAAGGATGGTACAAGTATTACTGTGCCACGAGCGGAATATAAATTGGTGCAGACACCTCAGGTGTTCAAGAAAGACATATTGTTCAAAGCTTATTCTCAGGAATTCGATTCAAAATTTACAGACGATGCCTCTGTAGTTGAGAATTTAGGATACCCGGTTTCTTTGGTGCAAGGCAACAGGGAAAATATAAAAATCACAACAAAAGCAGATTTAGGTTGTAAATAATCTTAGTATCAAAAAACAGCGTTTTTGTAAAGTCTATATAGCAAAACAGGGCGGTTGATGCCCTAAATTTGGCAGTTTCGAAAAAAAAATGTATCTTTGCAACCGAAAATGGATTAAAGAGTTTTTTCGTTCATAACATAATAGCCGACTAAACTACGTGTTGTAAATTTATTAGGTATAGTTATTGAAGGAATTAAAAAGGATTATATTATAAAAGAGTATAAGGCATAATGGATGTCTTTGTGTTTTCATGATCTGCGAGCGGCAGAGTAATGGGCACTGAATGAAATGGAATGAAAAGAAATTTATGTGTTAAACAAGTTGTATCGGTTTTCGCCGATTTGAAATTTATTGTCTTCGTGTTATTGTGCAGTATAGCCACATGTATGTCTGCGCAGGTATATAATGGTAAGGCATCATATTACGGCCCAGGTTTTCACGGACGTAAATGTGCAAATGGTGATATATACGACATGTATAAGATGACATGTGCTCATAAGACATTACCATTTGGAACACGCTTGAAAATAACAAATAAAAATAACGGTAAATCAGCGATTGTAGAAGTTACAGACAGAGGACCTTACGCAAAGGGTCGTATCGTGGATTTATCAAAAGCAGCAGCTATGGAACTTGATATGGTGGCAGCAGGTGTTGTTAATGTAACTGTTGAGGTTCTTGGTGAGGAGAAACGTAAGCCTGAAGCGAAAGCACCATTGATTCTGTATGCTCCGGAACTGTCAAATGAATTTATCAATGAGGTTCCAAAAATGGATACAACGATAGAATTTGCATCATTGGTTAGATGAAGTAAATAAAGATTGTTCATTCTTACCCCACTCAAAAATATTTATTATCTAAGAGGAGGAGAAATGGTGCTGTAAACAGGTATTTAATACAAAAAAGAAATATAATAAATCAAGAAGTATGGGAAAGAATATTGAAACCATCTGCGTGCAAGGTGGATGGCAGCCTAAAAAAGGTGAGCCACGTCAATTACCTATTTATCAGAGTACTACATTTAAATACGATACAAGTGAGCAAATGGCTCGTTTGTTCGATTTGGAAGATGCGGGTTATTTTTATACTCGTCTTGCAAATCCTACAAATGATGCAGTTGCGGCAAAAATAAACGAACTGGAAGGCGGTGTAGGCGCAATGCTTACAAGTTCTGGTCAGGCTGCTAATTTTTATGCAGTATTTAATATCTGTCAAGCTGGCGACCATTTCATTACAACCAATAATATTTATGGTGGTACATTCAATCTCTTCGGTGTTACAATGGAGAAACTCGGCATTGAATGTACATTTATTGATCCAGATTGGGATGATGAAAAGATTGAGGCTTGTTTCAAATCAAACACAAAATGCTTTTTCGGTGAAACAATAAGTAACCCTGGAGGTGCAGTCTTTGATATCGAACGATTTGCAAAGATGGCTCATAAGCATGGTGTGCCTTTGATTATCGACAACACTTTTGCAACTCCAATTAATTGCCGTCCAATAGAGTGGGGATGTGATATCGTAACTCATTCTACTACTAAATATATGGATGGTCATGCAACTCAAGTGGGTGGTGTGATTATAGATAGTGGTAATTTCGATTGGGATGCACATGCAGATAAATTCCCAGGACTTACTACTCCAGACGAGAGTTATCACGGACTTATCTATACAAAGGCGTTCGGACGTCAGGCTTATATTACTAAAGCATTGACTCAGTTGATGCGCGACCTTGGAAGTATTCCAGGACCACAAAATAGTTTCCTTCTAAACTTAGGTTTGGAAACATTGCATCTTCGTATGGCACGTCACTGTGAGAATGCTCAGAAGGTAGCAGAATGGCTTCAGAAGAATGAAAAGGTTGCATGGGTTAACTTTTCAGGTCTGAAAGGTGATAAATATTATGATTTAGCTCAAAAATATCTTCCAAACGGAGGTTGCGGTGTTATCGCTTTCGGTGTGAAGGGAACACGTGAAGATGCAATCAGATTCATGGATAATCTCGAGTTCATCAGTATTGTAACTCACGTTGCAGATGCACGTACATGTGTACTTCATCCAGCAAGCCACACACACAGACAGTTGACAGACGAACAACTTATGGAGGGTGGTATCCGTCCTGACCTTATTCGTTTGAGCGTTGGTATCGAAAACGTAAACGATATTATAGCCGACCTTGAACAGGCTATGGCAAAAATGTAATAATATATCAAATTATTATATATGAACGATCATCCTGGAATGCATTCTTCAGCAATAGCTATTGTTACAAACAATATGCTTACAAGTATAGGACTGCAACAAGTTCTTGAAGATATCATTCCTATGGTCGATGTGAAGCTTTTTGACTCGTTCGAGAATCTTTTGCATTCTGATCCAGAGAAGTTTATTCACTTCTTTGTTGATTCAATGATTTATATTGAACATACGCAATTCTTTCGTGAGCAGGGCAAAAAGACAATCGTATTGATTCATGGAAACATGAATATACAAGGCATGATAACACTTAATGTATGTCAGAGTGAACACATGCTGATAAAGTCAATACTTGAACTTCATGGAATGGGACATGCTAAGGGCGATGCTCCAGATCCACGACATATACATGGAGTAGTACGGCACACTCCTTCTCAGACACTATTGTCGGCAAGAGAAGTAGAGGTTGCCGTACTTTTATCTAAAGGACTTATAAATAAGGAGATAGCTGAAAAACTGAACATATCCATAACTACTGTGATATCTCACAGAAAGAATATAATGGATAAACTGAATGCTAAATCCTTAGCCGATATTATCATTTATTCTGTGGTAAATGGTCTTGTAAGATTAGGAGATTTATAACACCTCTGTAATCATATGCTTATTAATATAGTTTTAATAAATAATATTATAATCAATAACTTGTAATAATATTTTAAAACTCTATGAATAAAGAACTTATAAACAGCCTTATAAAAGAAAATCCATCGCAATATCATATGACATATGACACAGACCTGACAAGTTCTTTGCCTAAAAGGTCTTTGTATGCCCATAAAGGAAGTTGCGGCCATTCATTATTATTCGCTGGTTCTGTGGGAATGGCAGGATGTGCTATATTAGCCTCAAAAGCATGTATGAGAACAGGTGTCGGAAAAATGACCGTATCAACTCCAAAAGAGAATGTTGTTCCAATGCAGATTGCAGTTCCCGAAGTGATACTTGCTATGCGTGATATAGCACAAGAAAACAGTCTTGATCTATATGATGCAGTGGGGATTGGCCCGGGATTGGGCACAGATGAATTTGCACTGGAGAAGTTGGGAAATGTTTTGAGTAGGACAACGAAACCGATGGTTATTGATGCGGATGCAATCACTTTGCTTGGACAAGCAAAGGATTTGTTAGGCGAGATACCAACAGGCACAATTCTAACACCACATAAGAAAGAACTGCAAAGGTTGATTGGCGATTCAGCTGATGAGTTTGACGAATTACAGAAAACCATAGATTTAGCCAAGCAATATAATATAATAATTGTAATCAAAGGAGCTTTTTCTGCAGTTGTTAACCATGACGGACAAGTGTTTTTTAATACAACTGGTAATCCTGGAATGGCAACAGCTGGAAGCGGTGATGTGTTAACTGGTATCATATTGTCGTTATTGGCTCAAAATGTCAATCCTGTGATGGCTGCAAGAATAGGAGTCTATCTTCATGGTCTTGCTGGCGACATGGCAGCAAAAAACCTTTTTGAAAATAGCATAATAGCAAGCGATATGATAGATAATCTTCCTCATGCATTAGGAAAACTTTATTCTGTGGCTTGTAAAGGCTAACACGGACATTTATGGTCTTTGTTACAAAAAAATATCTATTCTATTTGTGTGAAACAAAAAATGCATTAACTTTGCACTTACAAAATAAAAACAAATAATTATGAAAAAGAATCTGATTTTGACAATGTGCCTGTTTGCTACTACTTTGATGACTCAGGCAAAGGGCTTTAGTTCAGAATGGCAGGATGAAGTTAGTTTTAACATAACAGCAGATGATAATCCACTGATAACTGCTGAATATAATAAGCACTATGTGGTTCGTAAATGGTTCCACACAGGTGCAGGAGTTGGATTAGGAGGCAATACCGATGGTGTGTTTGCTATACCACTTTATTTAAGCGAAAAATTCTTGATTAACATACCTTCTTCAAAAGGTGTTACTCCATTCTTCGATTTTCAGATAGGAATGGCTTTTGCAACATATTCAGAAGAGAGTGATGTTAAATCGTTCTTGCGTCCAAATGTGGGGGCAGAGTTCTCATTGAAGAAAGGAAAAGCCATAACAGTAGCTTTGGGAGTAACCACAATTGGTTCTCATGGCGGCGATGTTGGTTTGAAACTTGGCTATAAGTTCTAACAGATATTACCTTTATCTTAGAAGTTATTAGAAAAATACAGATGGTAACTTTAGTTAACCTGGTTACCATCTGATACCTTTTAATCAAATCTTATAGTGTATTTTTTTTAAATTACCTATATACAATATTTATTATTATTTTTTTATTAACCCCTTTTTATAATCTTTACAAAAATGGATAATAGTAGAATTATGTCTGGATATAATCTTGAGTTCCAGGCAAGTGCAGCATTTTTTAATAAACTGTTTCAGAAAACAATTTCTGAATTTCTTCCTGTGTATAAAGACAAACTAAAAGACCCGTTGATTGTCACCTTGCTTCCGATGATATCTCAGATGGTGGTAGAAAAGACAAGTCTTTCTGAAGATTCAGACAAAAATCCAGTCATACATATAGTGGCAGGTCTTGCACAACTTAAAGTTAACCTCAGATTGGTATTAAAACGTGTAAAAGGAAATCCTGATAAGCATATTGCAGTGTCTCTGATTCTCGAAAACGATATCGATCTGCTAATATTTAAGTATCCAGCAAAGACTTTGATAGAGGATTATGCAGTAAAAGTACCTGATAACTTGCTTGCTTATGTTTCTGGGCAGTTCCAAATCAAATATATTCATGGAAACTCAGAATATGAGGATGTTATTGCTATAATGTCGAACTTGAAACTTGATGGTGCGTCAGTTTCTCCTGAAGGTGACGTTGACAAAGCAGTATCTTTCCTGCCTAAAGGTAAGGAATATGTATTAGGATTTAATAATAATACATATGATATGTTCCTTCAAATTATTGATCCAAAGATACGTAAGCAAGTTAATGATGAAAATAGTAGGGCACATGTAAATAACGTTTATTTTGATATATCAGATCAAACGATAACAATAGTTACTAAAGGTAAATACGATGCTAAACGAGTAATTGATTCATTGGA
>JAGABW010000014.1 GCA_017614465.1 Bacteroidaceae bacterium
CCACCGAAAACCACATCGTTTTCTGTTGCATTTGAACTTGGCATGTTTCCGCCTCCAGCTGCTATACTACCTTGAAAACCATTCTCGAAGGTCAACATGGCTGTTGTTTTTAACTGGCATCCAGGACTACAATTGGCAATCGGAACGGCTCCCTTGATGGCAACCACGGTGTTGGTTGCGCCCACCGCACAGGCATATCTGATATCGGATATTACCGAAGATTTCTTTTTATTTTGTATTTCACTCATTTGATTGAATAGTTTTTTTAATAGACTAAGATCTTAATTCTTTTAATTTAAATTTCTTAATTTATCTTCTATATCCTCAAACACACTATTGTCGTTCGTTAGTTTGAACGGATCGTCTTGGCTGAACCACCAATCATTATATGGTAAGCGTACGTGACGTTGAAGTGTCTTATTGAACTTTGTGCGAGCAAGAACTCCCTTAAGAATCTCACCGATACGTAAAATTCCGTCATATCCAACAGGAATATGCTCATCACCCAAAGCAAAGGTTGGAACTCCAAGATGACCAGCCACAGAAGCCAGACCCGGATGACGGATAATAAGAAAATCAGTCTTTGCGCGTTTCAGTAGTTGGGGTAACTGGAATGCACGTGTTTTGCTGACTGTGTAGTAAGGAATGTCACCATATGTCTCAACCAACTCCTTCAATGTGTCTTGGTTTTTACCAGCACCATCATAAATAGGATCATGATGGAATACAAGTGCAGCTTCGTTTTTTATGCCAAGCTCAGCTAAAACACTAATTAATCCGTGAGCGTATGCAGAACCTGTAAGCACCATGCCGTACTTACCTTTGAAATATTCACGATACTCCTCTAATTTAGGAGCGATGCGTTTATGTTCACTTTCAATAAATTCCTCTGCCTCCTTCTCTTTACCAACCACTTTGGCTATGGCTCTCAACCATGCATCCGTACCTTTGATACCATAAGGCTGTGGGGCATCAATCTGAGGTACACCAAACTGGTCCTCGAGGGCTGCTCCCATGTAGCCGCCAAGAGTTTCGCAGAATGTTGTAGTGGCTACTGCTTCGGAAGCCTGACGAATTTCCTCATATGAAGCACAATCCAAAAGATAATTAACTCGTAATCCAAGTGGTTTCAATAGGTCTGTAAACCAGTCAGTACCCCAAAGAGCAATGATGTTAATCAAGTCCTTCTGTTTCTTCGTTGGATGCTTTTCGACAATTTGTCTCAAGACTCCATGGAATGCCACATCGAAACCTGTACTCCAGTGCTTGCTTCTGAATCCCTCGCAATGCAATGGAATAATAGGTACACCAACCTCAGGTTCCAATTCCTCAGCAACGCTGTCGATATCCTCACCTGTGATAGCGGTAGCACAAGCCATGGCGATGAAGATGGCCTTTGGATTGTAACGCTCCTTTGCAATACGGATTGCATCACGAAGTTTGGCTGTACCTCCGAACACCATGTCTTTCTCTTGTAAGTTCGTACTCATATTGAGTGTGTTCTGCTGAGGCTTACCACGACGCTCCAGTCCTTTATGCATTGATAGGTTGAATTTGGCGCATTCACTGCTACATCCGATAGGGGCATGGTCGATTAGAACGCAGTCTGTAAGGTTTCCTATTTGACATTGTACGATTGCATTCGAGCACATCGTCTCTTGATTCAGTGGACTTTGCAACTCACAAAGGCGACAACCTTGTCCTGCCCCCTTGCAACCACCATGTTTCTTAATGCTTCGCTCGTCGTAAGCAGACTGTTCAATCAGCTGTTTCGCCGAGCCATCCCATCCGATAATCGTTCCGAGTCGCAACTCACGATTCTTAACGGTGGTCATATTTAGATTTATTCTATTTGTCATAATAAATTATCCTTCTTGATACTTATAATTCTGTTTCCTCTTGTCAATTTTATGGTAATATCCTATAATTTTAGGCAATGCCTCATTTATGGGCATTGTGATATCGAAGGTGGAGATAGCCAGTCGTTCAAATTGACGGATAATATTACGCCCGACTTTCGTACAGACAATGCATCGGCAATCAGAAAGCATTTCGACTGCGGGCGATTTCTCTCCGCCATGACATCCTTTCCTGTCACTACAACCACTGTCACAACTGCTTCTGTTGCCACACTCAGAGCTGCTACAGCAACCTTGCGAAGGGCTTCCCTCAGATGCAGGTATAACCTTTGTCTCGGTTTTCTTGTAGTCCTGACCTTCGACATCATAAATTGCGAAGGTGTTTGCCGCCCCAAAATGTAAATCGACATTCACTCCATCCGACGTGGCAACTGCTATTTTATACCCCATACTTTAAATTCGATAGTCATCATCCGCATTATCCATCAAACCATACTCAAGAAGGATTTCTTCCAGACGTTCCTGAGTCATAGGTGTTGGAATCACGAAGTCCTCATTTTCGATAACAGCCTTGGCAAGGTTACGGTATTCCTCTGCTTGATCAGAATCTGGTTTGTATTCAATCACCGTTTTCTTGTTGATTTCCGCACGCTGAACTATGTTGTTGCGTGGTACAAAGTATAACAGCTTAGTACCTAACTCTTTAGCGAAAGCACGAAGTAAATCCAATTCGCGATCCACATTTCTCGAGTTACAAATAATACCGCCTAAGCGGACGCCGCCCGTTCTCGCATAACGCTGAATACCCTTTGCAATGTTGTTGGCAGCATACAATGCCATCATCTCACCCGACGCGACAATATATATTTCCTTTGCCTTACCCTCGCGAATAGGCATAGCGAAACCACCGCAGACTACGTCCCCCAATACATCATAAAAAACGTAATCCAAATCGTCTGTATATGCGCCCAAGTTCTCCAACATGTTGATTGAAGTAATGATTCCACGACCTGCACATCCTACTCCTGGTTCTGGACCACCAGATTCCACGCAACGTGTGCCACCGAAACCAGTACGCATGATTCTATCCAATGAAATATCCTCACCTTCGTCACGTATTGTGTCCAACACTGTTTTCTGGGCCAGTCCGCCCAATAACAAACGAGTTGAATCTGCTTTAGGGTCACATCCCACTACCATTACTTTCTTTCCATGTTCGACTAATCCCGCCGTTAAATTCTGTGTCGTGGTTGATTTTCCGATACCACCTTTACCGTAAATTGCTATTTGTCTAATTTCTGCCATTGTGATTGTTAAATTTATATTGCCACATAAGTGGCTGAATAATAAGATGAAATAATTACCACCGTTAAAATAAATTTTGAATTTCGTTATAAGAATAGATTTTATCCAAAGCCTCCATAATATCGCCAGGCAATGCCATTGCAATAATTCCCTTCTGGCTCATCAACGAAGCTGCTCCGATTCCTATGCGTGAAGCCGTGACATATTGACAATCTAATAAGAGTTCTATTGTCTTTTCCATTTCAATAGGAGAGTGGCCACCTCCTTGGCAAACAGGCTTCACAGAACGTTTCTCCACATATATCCATTCTCCTTCAAAGAACTGGTAAATGTGAAAGTCAGTAGCTCTGCCGAAATGTACATTAACCGTATATCCGTCATCAGTCGAAGCTACTGCTACTCTGAATGCGTTATATTTCTGCTTTTTATCCATGTGAAAAGGTTTCTGACAAGACAAAATCATCCGAATAGACCTCTTTTGAGAACTCGCTCACACCAGGAACACCTACTGCATCTGCACGACAGCGATTGCAATGACGAAATACATCAATGTACTTTTCTGCCTTTTTTCTTGCTTCTTCAATCTGGAAGCAGAAAGGAGCTTTCTCGTCCTTCAGTTCATATGTTGGTATAAGCGGAATTATGTTATATATCGTAGCACCCAACGAAGAAACCGTTTTGGCTATCTTCTCGATGTGATTACCATTGATCCTTGGTACTAATACCGTGTTTACTTTTACTGTGATGCCGCTCTCTGCTATCTTACGGATTCCGTTCAGTTGATTTTCAATTAATATTTTAGCACCTTCTAGGGCGTCATACTTCTTTCCATGATACAAAATGAACTTGTTCAACTGGGCTTCAATCTCTGGTTCTACAGCATTAACCGTTACTGTCAATGAATCTATTTTCGCCTCTATCACATTGTTTGCTTTTTCATCAAGCAATAGTCCGTTGGTACTCATACATTTGAGTAATTGAGGAAATTCCCTGTCTATCAAACGGAATGTCTCTAAAGCCGTGTCTGTAGCCAACGTGTCTCCAGGACCTGCGATACCTGCTACTTTTATATCTGGGCAAATCTTCAACGCCTTTTTAAGGATAGTAATACTTTCCTCTGGTGTGATTACCTTCGCAGTTACGCCAGGACGATGCTCTGTATCGTTCAATACACGGCTACAGAAGCGGCAACCGAGATTGCAAGCTGGACTGACTGGTAGGTGGATTCTTCCTAGGCTACCAGGTTTGTTTGCAAAACAAGGATGATTAGCTTGTAATTTCTTTAAATTTTCACTCATAATCTCTTTTGGGAAAATACATACAATCCTCTCCGAAAATAATTATACCTTCGGTAATCGTAGAATAATACGTTTATATATTAATTGTTAATTATTTGAGAATAAGGCTGTTGATAAATATCTGTCTCCTGAATCCGGAAGAATTACAACGATGTTCTTACCTTTGTTTTCAGGACGATTTGCCAATATTGTTGCCGCTTTCAATGCCGCACCAGATGATATACCGACTAATATGCCTTCACTAATCGCAAAGTTTTTACCTTCAACAAAAGCATCTTCGTTTTCGATAGCCATTACCTCGTCATAAATATTTGTATTCAATGTGTCAGGAACAAAACCAGCACCGATACCTTGAATCTTATGTGCTCCAGCAGTACCTTTCGATAATACAGGTGATGAAGCTGGTTCAACAGCGATTACCTTCACGTTTGGATTTTTCGATTTCAGAAACTCACCTACACCGGTAAGCGTACCGCCAGTACCAACACCAGCCACGAATACATCCACCTTTCCGTCTGTTTGATCCCATATCTCAGGTCCTGTAGTCTCGCGGTGAACTTTAGGGTTCGCAGGGTTGACAAATTGTCCCAAAATCACAGAACCTACAATCTCCTTATTCAGTTCTTCTGCTTTGTTGATTGCTCCCTTCATACCTTTGGAACCTTCTGTCAGCACAATCTCTGCACCATAAGCCTTTAATAGATTTCTGCGCTCGACACTCATTGTATCAGGTAAGGTCAAAATGGTCTTGTAGCCTTTTGCTGTAGCCACAGCTGCTAAACCTATACCTGTATTACCAGATGTTGGTTCGATAATTGTAGCACCAGGTTTTAGTAGACCATTCTTTTCCGCATCGTCAATCATAGCAAGAGCAATACGATCTTTAACCGACCCCGCAGGGTTGAGGTACTCTAACTTAGCTAATATTGTAGCGTTATTAATACCAGCTTTCTTTGAATAATTGTTGAGTTTCAAAAGTGGAGTATTGCCAATCAACTCCAGTGAGCTTTCAATAATTTTTCCCATATACTTCCTCCTATTTTTTTATTTATTTATTAGTCTTATTATTACATCAACCTATATATAATTTTCGAGTGCAAAATTACTACATTTCTCACATGCTTGCAATCGCATTCATTGGTTATTTCTTATACCATTAAATTGGTATGTGTTTCTTAATGGAACGTTTGTGATATATGAATAGAACTGCTACATATAGGCTTTTTCGAATAAGATAATTATTAATTAATTGGAGGTATAATATAACTATTAAGAAATAGAAAATGTGAAAAAGAAAATTAGGTAGGACATAAACACTTTTAAATGCGTTTATCTTCTACCCAATTATCGTATTTAATAATGAATGTTTTTTTGATGATTAATCTTCGTTTAGAATTTTCATCATCTCAACTGCTGATTTACTTACTGGTGTTCCTGGACCGAAGATACATGCCACACCTGCTTTATAAAGGAAATCGTAATCCTGAGCAGGGATAACACCTCCGGCAGTAACAAGAATATCTTCTCTACCAAGTTTTTTAAGTTCTTCTATAACTTGTGGAATCAATGTCTTGTGACCCGCTGCAAGAGAACTTACACCAAGTATATCAACATCGTTTTCTACTGCCTGACGTGCAGATTCTGCTGGTGTCTGGAACAAAGGTCCCATATCCACATCGAAACCGCAGTCAGCATAACCTGTAGCACAGACTTTTGCTCCACGGTCATGTCCGTCCTGTCCCATTTTTGCAATCATGATACGTGGACGACGACCATTTTTCTGTGCAAATTCCTCGGTCATCTTCTGAGCCTGGGCGAAGAGACCATTGTTTCCTGCTTCTGATGAATACACGTTACTAATTGTTCTAATAATTGCTTTATATCTACCTACAACAGCCTCGCACGCATCTGAGATTTCACCAAGTGTACATCTTAGACCTGCAGCCTTTACAGCTAATGCCAGTAGGTTGTTTTTACTCTTCTTACCATCTTTGAACTCTTGAACGCATTGTGTAATTTCGGCTAATGCCGCTTTACATGCCGCTTCATCGCGCTTGCTGCGTACTTGTGCCAGACTTTCTTCCTGTTGCTTACGTACGGCTGTGTTGTCGATTTCAAGAATATCAATTGGATCCTCGTGGTCGAGTCGGTATTTGTTTACACCGATGATAGACTGAGTTCCTGAGTCGATACGGGCTTGTGTTCTTGCGGCAGCCTCTTCGATACGCATCTTTGGCAAACCAGTTTCAATGGCTTTTGCCATACCGCCTAATTTCTCGATTTCCTGTATGTGAGCCCATGCTTTTTCAACCAACTCGTTGGTTAGGGTTTCTACATAATATGAACCAGCCCATGGGTCAATTTGCTTACATACCTGAGTCTCGTTTTGGATATATATCTGTGTGTTACGTGCAATTCGAGCTGAGAAATCAGTAGGAAGTGCAATAGCTTCATCAAGTGCGTTAGTGTGAAGCGACTGAGTGTGTCCGAGTACGGCAGCCATAGCTTCGATACAAGTACGTCCGACATTGTTGAATGGGTCTTGTTCTGTCAAAGACCATCCTGATGTCTGTGAGTGGGTACGAAGTGCCATTGATTTAGGGTTCTTTGCACCGAAACTCTTTACGATCTTAGCCCATAACAGACGTCCTGCACGCATCTTTGCAATCTCCATGAAGTGGTTCATTCCGATAGCCCAGAAGAACGACAAGCGTGGTGCAAAGGCATCAATGTCAATACCTGCATTTACTCCGGCACGCAGATAATCCATACCGTCTGCCAATGTGTAAGCCAATTCAATGTCGGCTGTAGCACCAGCTTCCTGCATGTGGTATCCAGAGATTGAGATAGAGTTGAATTTAGGCATGTTTTGTGATGTAAATTCAAAGATATCTGCAATAATCTTCATTGAGAATGCTGGTGGGTAAATATATGTGTTACGCACCATGAACTCCTTAAGAATGTCGTTCTGGATGGTTCCTGCCATTTCTTCAAGTTTTGCACCTTGTTCCAATCCTGCATTGATATAGAAGGCAAGAATAGGGAGTACGGCACCGTTCATAGTCATGGAAACTGACATCTTTGCCAATGGAATACCTTCGAAAAGGCGTTTCATGTTTTCTAAGTTACAGATAGAAACTCCAGCCTTACCGACATCACCGATAACACGCTCGTTGTCTGGGTCGTATCCTCGGTGGGTGGGAAGATCGAATGCAACCGACAATCCTTTCTGTCCTGATGCCAAGTTACGTCGATAGAATGCGTTTGATTCTTCTGCAGTAGAGAATCCTGCATACTGGCGGATTGTCCAAGGGCGGAACGGATACATCATTGAATAAGGACCACGGAGGAATGGAGGAATACCTGCTGCAAAGTCAAGGTGTTCCATGCCTTCTAAGTCTTCTTTTGTATATACTGGTTGTATATCAATCTGTTCTGGAGTTCTCCAGTTGGCTTGTATATTATTTTCTTTCTGCCAATCTTGTCCATTCTTGGCATTAATACCAGAATGAATATCTATGTTGTTAAATTTAATTCTATTCATAATAATATTCTTCTTTAATTAGATGCCAAGTTCAGCATTATACTCTTTTAATGTCTCAAGTTGGTTTGAACGAACATGGATGAAGTTCTTGATTCCAGCTGCCTTCAGGTCTTCCATGCAAGCAGGTGCTCCAGCAATAATGTACATGGCACGTCCGTTGAGTGCTTTGAATGCTGGTATTCCATATTCTGCATATTCATCGTCAGAAGAACATAATACAACGATATCAGCTTTTGCTTTCATTGCGGCTTCTATGCCTTCTTCAACAGATGGGAAACCGAGGTTGTCGATTACCTTATATCCTGCAGCTGCGAGGAAGTTGCATGAGAACTGTGCACGTGCTTGTCGCATTGCCAAGTTACCGATGGTAAGCATAAATGCAACCGGTTGTTTCTTTGCAGCTTCGGTTTGAAGTCGTAGTGTTTCAAATTCACTTGCCAATCTTTCGCTTGATATAGCAGTGACAGTCGAATCCTCGTCATTGCATTTGCATGTACATTTGCAAGCGGTAGGGCGTTTCCCTTCGCTAACCTCGTTGAAGTTAGGGAATTGGTTTGTTCCGAGGATAAACTCTTTACGTTTTGCAGCATTGGCATGGCGAGTTTCATTTGTGTTGTTTATCACTTCCTGAATCTTACCTTCGAGCGCCAGCTTCAACAAACCTCCGTTTTCTTCTGTCTCAAGGAATAACTTCCATGCTTGTTGTGCTAATGACTCAGTGAGTGTCTCTATATAATATGAACCTCCAGCCACATCGACAATCTTATCGAAGTGTGCTTCTTCTTTGAGCAGAAGTTGCTGATTACGTGCAAGACGTTCAGAGAAATCGTTTGGAGTCTGATAACATTTATCAAATGGGGTAACCACGATTGAATCCACATTTGACAATGCTGCCGACATTGCTTCTGTCTGAGAACGCAACAAGTTTACATAACTGTCGAAGATTGTCTGGTTGTATTGAGTTGTAGTGGCGCATACTCGCATCTTACATGCACACTGACACACGATATCTTCAGGCTTCTTGTCTAAGTCTTTGCATTCCTGTAGATATTGATTTACGATTTGTGCCCACAACATACGTGCAGCACGGAATTTTGCTATTTCCATGAAATAGTTTCCACCGACACCCATGTTGAATTTCATTTTGTTAGCAACAACATACACTGGTACTCCAGCTTCAACTAACTTGTTGAGATATTCATTTCCCCATGCAAGAGCATATCCTAATTCCTGATAACAGAATGCTCCTCCGTTAACCAAGATAGAACTGTTGATATTTATGCAAGAGAAATGAGGAAGTTCTTTGAGAACTTCAATCAGGTCTTTTCCTACAGAAATCAGTTTGCTTGTATCTTTTCCTGACTTTAAGATCTTTTGTATTGGGTCGAAATTAATGCTACCGATACATGCGTTGAGGTTGGCACCTTTTTCCTTAAGATATTCAATAAGAATCTTAGCCAATTCCACACATTTGCTTTGGCATGTATCAAAATTCAGTTCAATTGCTTCTGGACATATCTCGTTGAGAAGCACACTGATGTTTTCCTTAGATACTTTGTCGGCTGGAATACGGAATCCAAGAGAATCAACACCTTTGTAAAGCACGTCTAATGCCTTGGCATTTGCTTCCTTTGGATCTGAAGCATCAATATTCTGACGTACATACCATAGATTATTATCACGCTTATTTCCGCGAAGATATGGAAATTCATCTGGTAGTGAGTTTACACATGGTTGATTCTCAATATCTTCCCTTCTGTAAAATGGTTGTACGTCGAACCCTTCATTGGTCCTCCAAACCATTTTCTTGTTAAAATCTGCACCCTTTAAATCAACAATGATTTTGTCAATCCATTCTTGACGTGTAGGTGCCTGAAACTCAGAAAAGAGTTTTTCTTTCTTTTTATCTGCCATAAAAAAGATTTGATAATTTATTTATTAATTAATGTTGTTTCGATATAAAGAGGTAATTAATTGCAAAATAACAATTTTTTTATGATTAAAACAATAGATTATAGAAAATATTTATGCGTGTTTTTCAATTGTAGATTATATTTATGATAAAATCTCTGTGTGTTCGAGAACAAACGGTTAGTTTTTATACCTAAATTGATAGTTTTTTGTGATTTATCGTTAGAATGGAAGTCCGATTGCGAAGTGTAATGAAAAATCGCGATCAAAGTTAGGATGTGCGATAGGGTAGTGTAGTTTGCCTGTATATGCAGGGTTGATGGCTTTCATACCAGCATCGAAACGTATGATAAAGAAGTCGAGATTCATTCTGAGTCCGATTCCATATGCGAATGCTATTTGTTTATAAAATTCGTTGAAACGGAATACACCACCTGGTTGGTCTTTATAGTCTCTTATTGTCCATATGTTACCACCATCGATAAATAACGCACCATTAAATTTCCAGAAAAGGAATGCACGATATTCTATACTCATATCTAACTTGATATCACCTGATTGGTTGATGAAGTTGATGCCTTTGTCTGCTCCGTTATATTTACCAGGTCCGAGCGAACGAACCGACCAACCGCGCACACTGTTGGCACCGCCGGCGAAATAACGTTTTTCAAATGGAAGGATCATTGAATTACCATAAGGGCATGCAATTCCGATAGAGGTATGTAGTGCAACAGAGTTGTTTTTGTCAATTCTAATACTTTTTGCAATATCGAAATCTCCTTTTGCATATTGTGCATAGGCGATGTTGCAGAATGTATGTTGTCCATTGGCGTTTTTGTCGGATGAATCTGTCAAATTACTTATAGTATTAAGTAGATTTCCTGAAGTTTCAATGTTGAATTTTATTGTATAGGCGTTCTTTCCGTATGTCGAAGTGACATGACTTCCGAGCGAATTGTAACTATATGTATATCCTAACTTAGTAATAAGCTGGTTCTCGTAATTGTATTTTAATATGGCATTTGTCTTACCTAACGAGTCAAGATATTGTTCTTTGAATGTCTTTGACATCCATGGCATATACACGTAGTTAACCTCAAGTAAGTCAAAACGATGTGTGGCTTTAGTGTTGAGGCTGTTCCAACGATAGCGCCATGCGGCTGTAAAAACGCGACGATTGAATTCAGGGCGTTTTTGCATATTATATTGGATGGCAATTTCGGATGTGGCAGAGTGGATGGCTCCGAATTCCTTATTTATATATGGTAGAAGGAATCCAGGGAATCCAAGGTTCATTTCACTACCGAATTCTATATAATTATGTCCGTCATAGCCTTCAAGACCGGTTATGGCTTCATATGCACCTCTGACCTTTAATGTGAAGGTTTCGGAACCATGGAATATGTTTTTGTGACGATATGATGTTGATGCTGCAACACCTAAGTCGCCAGCAGAGTTTGTTCCTTCTATATCAAACGAGATTGATTGTGATTGTGCACGACTTAAAAGTATGTTACAGTCTAATATATTGCCATTTTCTTGTAGCTTTATATTAGAACTTGCTATTGCGTCGAGTCGTGTGAAATAGTGATATGTTTTCTTTTGTTCATCTTCATTGAATAATTTTCCCTTTGAGAAGAGAGTGTTTGATGTGAGCAATGAAGGTCTGAACTTTAATGTGTTGGGATAATAAATGTTTTTATCGTTACAAACTAATTTATGAAGAGCTGTGGTATCTGTTATACCTTGAGTGTCAATGAAATAATTTATGTTACCGATTCTGTACACAGGATGGTTGACTGGTTCTGTACGTCCGTTTTCCTGATGAAGAGACACCGACATGGTTAAGTCAACCATGTTGCTGCCTTTTATTGTGTCGGCGATAAAGCGAATATTATCTTTATTGAATTTATAGAACCCTTGATTACGAAGCATTGTTGTGATTCTTGAACGTTCTTCGTTCAAGTAGTTTATGTTGAATGGCATGCCTTGCTTAAGCAGTGACTGATTGGTGTCGGAATTGCATATCAGTTGTGCAATGTTGTCGTCGGCAGAAAAACGTTTTACACTTTTTATCCAAAAACGTTTACCCGGCTCAACTTTGTATGTGAGCAGGAGTTTTTTGCCTTTTATGTTTTTTTCTTCGTTCACTTTTGCGTGCATGTAACCTTCGTTCCATAACACTTGTGTGATGTCAGAAATTGTTCTTTGTGCTTTCAGACTATCGTAAATTACGGGATCTTCACCTAATTTCTGAAAGAATTTGTTTGTTTTCTTGGTGGTGTCTGTTCCGCTTATGCAATAAATCTGTAGTGGAACTTTGAAACCGAACCATTTTGAGTTTGGTGATTGTATGATATAATCTTGTAGATTATAAGGCTTTGTGATTTTTGTGTCAGTGGATTTAACTATTGCTTCTTTCAGGAATAGTTCGTCGTCGTTTATGAATCGTTCAACTGTGCAGGAACTGATAATAAAAGTAATAGAGATGAGTAGAAACCATGAATAATCGGCATTAGACCTATGTCTGATGCTTTGTATATATGATGTTATTTTATTAATCATTCTATTCTTCATTTGTTTATCTTCTTCTGAATTCACTGCATATGATTGCGGTTGCAATAGCTACGTTAAGCGATTCGCCTAATTGTCTGTCTTGTGGGTAGTTAGGAATGAAAAGTTTGGAATTTACCATACTCTTGATTTCGTCGGATATTCCATGTCCTTCGTTTCCCATTATTACAACACCGTTTTTTGTCAGTTCCTTATCGTATATGTTTTCGCCCTCGAGAAAGGTCCCATATATAGGAAAGTTCTCTGGCAGTGTCTGTAAGAGTTCTTTCAGATTTGCGTAATATACATTTACGTGCCCCAGACTTCCCATTGTTGCCTGTACAACTTTCGGATTATATATGTCGGCACATTTGTCACTGCAATAAATATCTTCGATTCCAAACCAGTCGGCCAGACGTATGATGGTTCCGAGATTGCCCGGATTCTGTATGCCGTCAAGAAATAGCGTTAGTGCAGACTGATCTATTTCTTTTATTGTATGTTGTTTGCATTTGAATAGAGCAAGTTGGTTGGCTGGCGTATCGAGCAGACTTGCTTTTTCGGCATCTTCCCCTTCGAAGAAATCAACTAATTCAAAGTTCTTCTTTAAATCAGAGATAATCTTTCTGCCTTCTGCAACAAACAGACCTGTTTCTTTCCTGAACTTTTTGTGTTCAAGACTACGTATGAGCTTTATTTTGTTTTTACTAATCATGTTTGTTTTTTGTCGAAATACAATAATCTGTTGTATGTTACTCAATACCCATTCTGACTGCATCCAGAATTATTGACATTTTTTCTATGTCGGCACCGATACGTTTCAGGTATCCGGAATATTGCCAGAAATCAGAAATGAATTGCTCTGTTGTTGCCTCAACCAGATATCTTCTGTATGCTTTTGAATAAATCTTAATTGCCTTGTGAGTGTCTCCTTTAAGGAATATGACATGTCCAAGTCTGATCAAGTCTGGCAGGGAATTGTTGTTGTCGGTCAATTCCTTGTATGCGCGTTCTGCTTTGTCGAGCTGTTTAGTCATTGTTAGTGCCCAAGCCAGCATTTCTTTACCAGATAATAGGTTCTCGTTAAGATATATCACCTTATATAATAAAGGAAGAGCCTCTTCGTATTTGTCAAGTCCAAACAGTGCTTCCGCCTTACGAAGTATTAGTTTCTGGTTGTCTTCATCGTTGGCAAGCAGTTTGTCAATGTATTCGATAGCTGTATTATATTCCTGCTGTTCAAATGCAACCTGTATAATGTGGTTTTGTGTCCATTTAGAATTCGGTTGCAGTGATTCGGCAATAATATATGTGTTTAGCGCTTGAGGATCTTTAAGTTTTTGTTGACAGAAACCTATTTTCTGCCATATATCAGCATCTTCCTCTCTTTCTTGAGGTTTTAAGAAGAGGAACATGGATTTAGCTTCGTTGTATATACCTCTACGCATAAAGAACTCAGCCAATGCCAGCATCTCATCATAATTCTCTAACAGAGGTGCTAATGAACTGATATTCAATGGAGAAAAATTCTCTAATTTTTTATCGAAAGGATTAAATAACTGATGATGATACGGATACAGATTGAATAATCTATACAGGTCGTATATGTATGACCTGCTGATTGTAGGTGCCTTTTTGTCGCGAGGTTCAATCTTCAATGTGTTTTGGCTTGTAAAGTCGTCAAGATTTGCACCTGCTGTATTTTCATCAATCTGTTGTAACATGATGTCTTGTCCTACTGTAGGAAGCTGGCCGATCATTTGCACAAGCGAATATTTGTCGTTATCGCAGAATTTTGCAATGTCGAGCAGTTTATTCAGAATGTTATTTACTTCAGGTCTTAAATTATGATATACATCAACGATATATGGCACATTGAAAGAGAATGGCATAATCCAATGATGTATGCTGGAGAAGAAAGGGAATGATTTCAGCTGTTTGAATGTACTCATTTGTACATCTGCGCCTTCTTTCTGCATGTCATACATCTGATTGAGTAACTTCTCAGTCTTTTTGTTCTCTTTACTGTTAATCAGCCAGTCAGGATTCTCTCCGTTTTCTATAAACTCTTCACTGTCAAGATTATTTATGTCTGTTCCCTTATTTCGTTTGGTGAAATCCTGCTGTGCTTTCAGAGCCACTTTAGAGAGGGTAGGCATAATGTCGTTTTCAATCTTAGCAGAAACCATATCAGTCAATTTACTGTATTGTAATTGCATCAGAATTGAAAACAGTTCATGTATGAATTGTTTGTTTTCGCAGTATAACGAGAATCTTGATGTTATTTCAGTGTAATATTTAATTCTTCCGTCGTATCGTGTTAGTATAATGATTATTCCTACTAATGCACGTTGACTGATTGTCAGGTCTTCGTTTTCGTAGGCTTCGAACAGGAACATCAGTTTCTGTTGATCGAAAAGTTCCAGTAAAGATAAAAATACTGCACTAACAACGATTGCTTTGTCGGATAATAGAATATTCTCGGAAGTTAATAATGCCGAATACTGATCATATTCGGTTTTTGTCCATAAAGCCGAGGTCCAACATTTATTGAACAATGTTGCGGTTGTCTGGTCGTGTTGTTCTATTATCTCTTTTTCTTTTTCAGGAGAGTAGGGCGATTTACCTTTTTGAGAGTTGTTTATTGTTGAGATACTCTCACCCTCAGTCTCGAGTTTGATAATCAGTTGCTCCCAACTCAGATTATTAACTGCCGAGTTGCGGCATATTTGACAATATATGTCAGATGTTTGTTTTTTTAGTCTGATAAGTCGGTTTGCGCTGTCGTTTATAGCATAAACTTTTCTTATCAGATCTTGTTTTAGTTTATAGCCTTCAGGATCGTCGTATCCCTGTATTATATAGTTAAGCATATTGGAGTATGTGGATGTGACTTCTTCAAGATTTTGTTGAAGTTGCCAGTCTCCAATATTCTCTGTCTTAGCTTTCAGTTGAGTGATTGCATCAACAAGTTTTCCTTCGTGTAATAAAGCATATATATTAGTCATGTGATTTCTTTATCTGATATTGTTCTTGTTGGTGTTTTTTCTTGTTCCGTTATTGTTGTCGGATTGAGCTTCGGCTTTACGTTTAGCGGCAATTTGTTTTCTTTTATCAACTAAGTATAGTTGCTTGCCTCGTTCGTAAGCCTTTTTTATCAAGGATATTTCCTTGTTGTTTTTGATATATTTATTTCGTGTGAGTAACACGAGGATAGGCTCTTTTATGGTGTGGAGTCTGTAAGCACCCATTTCTTCGCATTGAGTGGCGAATGGTTCTGGAAGGATTGCTCCGTCGTATTGTGATAAGTTCAACATTTGTGCTCTCAATTCTATGTTGTTGATTTGAGGGCGATTAAGTTCTTCTTTCTTTAACTGGGCAGATTGAAGAATTTTATCAGCAGAGTAGTCGATAGCAGAATTGCGTGTAACGGCAATAATCTTTTCCTTTAAACTTTTCAGATTCCTGATTCTGGCTGTATTGGCTGTCATGAGCGATAATTCCAGTGTGTCTGTTATGATTGAATATACAGAATCGCTATCGCCAAGACTTAGGCATAATGACGTCAGATATTTTGCTTTAATGGAATCGGTAATTATGAATTGTGCTTTTCCGTTTATGAATGCTGTGTCGGCATCCATTGCAGCCATAAATGTATCAAGTGAAACAGATATGCCTAATGAATCGAATATGCCGTTTTGTTGGGCATATCTTAAAGGTTCTGACTCGTTGACTGGTAGAATAGCAATATGAACGGTATCTGTGTCTTTACCGTTTTGCTTGTCTGAGTTTTTTGAGTTAAAACTGTCGTACTTGCATGCTTGTAACATGCAGAGTACGACAGTTATAATAAAAATGAATATTTTCTTCATTTTGTGTGGGCATATACATGTTTTTCAACAATGTACATTTTGGAATATTAATTTATTATCCTTGTATTGCAGCAACTCCTGGGAGTACTTTTCCTTCGATAGCTTCGAGAAGAGCACCACCACCAGTAGAGATGTAGCTAACTTTGTCAGCAAGTCCGAATTTGTTTACACATGCAACAGAGTCTCCACCACCGATGAGTGAGAATGCACCTTCAGCAGTTGCTTCAGCTACTGCATCACCGATTGCACGTGAACCTGGAGTGAAGTCGTCGCATTCGAAACATCCGGCAGGACCATTCCAAAGAATTGTCTTAGCACCCTTGATTGCAGCAGCAAATTTCTCGCGGCTCTTTGGACCAGCGTCAAGACCTTCGAATTCAGCAGGGATCTTGTTAGATTCGAATACTTCAACCTTAGCTCCGTCCTTAACAGTTGCTGTAGCGAAGTCGTAGTCTGTGCAGCATACAGAGTCGATACCCAATACGAGTTCAACACCATTCTTCTTTGCAAGTTCTTCAACTCCAAGAGCTACATCAAGTTTGTCAAGCTCAACGATTGAGTTACCGATTTCGCCACCGTGAGCCTTAGCGAATGTGTATGTCATACCACCACAAAGGATGAGTTTGTCAACTTTACCAAGAAGGTTTTCGATGATACCGATCTTTGAAGATACCTTTGAACCACCCATGATAGCAACGAATGGACGTTTGATATTTGAAAGAACAGCGTCAACAGCTTGTACTTCTTTTTCCATAAGAAGACCGAGCATCTTGTTGTCAGCATCGAAGTAGTCAGCGATTACAGCTGTAGAAGCATGCTTACGGTGAGCAGTACCGAATGCATCCATTACATAGCAATCAGCATATGAAGCCAATGTCTTAGCAAATTCCTTTTGGCTTGCCTTCATTGCTTTCTTAGCTTCTTCGTATGCAGGATCTTCCTTGTCGATTCCAACTGGCTTTCCTTCTTCTTCTGGATAGAAACGAAGGTTTTCTAACAAAAGAACTTCTCCTGGCTTAAGAGCCTTAGCAGCTTCTTGTGCCTTTCCGCAGTCTTCTGCAAATTTAACTGGAGCGCCGAGTGCTTTGCTTACAGCATCAACAATCTGACCAAGTGAAAGTTCTGCCTTTACCTTACCTTTTGGCTTACCCATGTGTGACATGATGATCAAAGCACCACCGCCTTCAAGGATTAATTTCAATGTAGGGAGGGCTCCGTTGATACGAGTCATGTCTGTGATTTTTCCATCTTGGATTGGCACGTTGAAGTCAACGCGTACGATTGCTTTTTTACCAGCAAAGTTGTAATCTTGAATTTTCATACGTTTTGTCTATTTTGTTATTTGAGTTTAAAAAAATCTCTTTGTTTTCTTTTATATGCATTACTTATGCATTACATTTTGCAAAGTTACGAATTATTAGTGAAATACTGAAATGTATTTCGGAAATTTAATTCACGTATTTAATGAATTTAATACTAAATGTGTGTTTTAACATGATTTTGATAAGCAGAAAGTTCTGCGCAATTGAGAGTTGAAAGTTGAGAGCTGAAAGTTATGACGAATAGAGCAATTGAAAAATATTTTCGTTTTCCCGAGAATCTTCAACTTTCAAATCAATAATTATCTCTTAGTTTGCAGAAGATAAAGACAACGTCGCACTTTTCGTTGATTTTTTTCGGCTTTACACAATAAATGTATATAACATTCGTTATAATTAAAAAATACCTATTATGAAGAAAAGTTTTTTCCCTATCCTAATCGTAGTATTAGTATCAGTTTTCAGTTGTAAGAATCAACAAGACCCCGAAACCGTTGACGCAAAGTATGTTATTGAATTCGATGACGACCATTTTGTGGATATCAAGGATATAGTGTATGATATTCAGATAATAGAATTGGATACAGCAATGAATTCTGCTTTGTTGGATATTACCAATCTTAGTATTATAGATGACACCTTATATTGTTTCAGTTCCTCTACAGGTGGATATATCAACAAATATACGATGGATGGAAGATATCTTAGTTCAATAAAGAAAATTGGTCGTTCTCATGAGGAATGGGTAAAGGCTCGAAATCTGTTTTATAATCCTCAAGACAACGTGTTCATTATTTCAGATAATGGATCAAAACGAGCTTTGATGTATAAGACCGATGGTACTTTCGTAGGTGAACATCAGTCATCAATATATGATTCTGACGATGTGATTTATGACAAAGGCTTCTTTTATTCTCAATCGGATTTAGGATATACTAATGGAGAAATTCTACCCGAGACAGATCATATGCTAAATGTATATGATAAAAATGACGAACTTGTTGAAAAATATATTCCAACAACACATATTGGGTATCAAATGATGGAGAATCGTTTGACATACTTCTCTTGGGGGGAAAGCTATCCGTTATATGCTCCGACATTATATGAAACAATTTATGCCTTGGATAGCGGTAAGATCTTCCCATATGCTACATATAAGTATAAAGGGACACAAGAAGAATTTTATACAGATGAGGAGATTAAAGAGTCCTTGAAAGATCCATATGATTTTTTAGGTAAGAAATCATTTTATAATGGTTCCGTAATAGAATCGCCTCAATATATTATCAGACGTATTGGTAATAATAAGGCTTTTGATGTAATATATGATAAAAACAACAACAAGTCATATACGACTCGATTCTATAGTTCTTCAATGGGGGAGGATGCTTTTTCTGAATACTTAATATATGCGCATCCTATTTATTACAGTAATGGTCGTTATTATGCGTGGCTGGAACATTACTATATAGGACTTCCTGATGAGTATTTAGGTGATAATGTGCCAGAAATCTTAAAACCATATATTGAGAAAGTACGCAAAGGACAAGTGAATCAGATATTAGTCAGTTATAAAATCGATATAAAATAACTTGGTTTTTAATAAAAAAGCTAACTTTTTTGCATTATTTTTGCAAAAATATTTGGAAGTTTTGTTTCTTTGCACTTGATTTGTGTTTTCGACAAAATCAAACAAGTCTTTATGGTTTTGAATAACGTTTTCTTTACCATAAGTCTAACCCTTCAGCATAATCATGTCCTGCGTTATAGTATATAATCATGACTAAATAATACTAATATAATTGTGCTGATCATTAATGATTAGCACAACATTTAATAAATAATAGAAATGAATAAGATATCAGCCCGACTTTTAATTGTGTTAGTGTTGTCATTGTGCATTGTTTCTTGTAATACTAAAGAAAATAATGAAAAGAACGTGAATGTGACGGAGATAACTCCGTTCTTCCATTCCTACGATACGGTGGCGAGTGTTGTAGATTTTTTTACGGATTTTCAGTTTATACCTCTTGAGAATAATAAAGAATGTATGTTATCATCTGTCAGTAAGATAAGAATAGATGGTGACCGTATGTTTATTTATGACAGAGGACCGGAAAATAAAGTATTGGAATTTGGTCTTGATGGCAGTTTTATAAGGAGAATCAGTAATATGGGAGGTAGCAAAAGCGAGTATCTCGCAATAGATGATGTTGCCATAAATCCTTATGAAAAAACAGTATTGATTCTCTATTATAACAAAATCAAGATTTTCGACTATGATGGTAAATTCATAAAAGAAGTTGCATTAGACGAATGTAAACATGCAAATTATCAGATAGAGGCAATTCGTGATGGATATGTAATGTCAACACGTTATGAAGGCTCAGAATATCTTCTACAATTATTTGACAAAGATTTTCATGTAAAAGAACATTTAGTTTATATTGGTGAAAAACGACTTGGCTATGATCCTCCTGTTGTAGGTAATATGTCGCTTAATTACGATGGTAGAAATGTGTATTTTTACGATCCATATGATTCAAAATTCTATATATTCAATCCTGATAGTACAGAAAATATGCAATGTTACTCAATAAAGGATGATAATATTGTGACTTTTGATAAAGTGGCAGCGGCAGAAAAACAAGACAAAAGCTTAGAATGTAATGATGTATTAAACTGTTTTTCTGCTAATAATAAGATGTTTGGTTGTTATATTTATAATAATGCTTTTGACCCGTTTGTGTTTGATTATGATAAGAAAACATGTGATGTATATATATTATATGACTGGCTACCAACTTTAAAAGAGTATCATGATGGTTATTATTATGCAATACTAAGTGCTGAGGATGTTATTAAAATGCCAATAGGATTAGAGATGCAAGATGATCAAAGAACCTATCATGTTTTTGAAGATGCAGTCAGTAAATTTAAAGAACCATTATCACCAAAGAGTAATTATGTGTTAGTACGTATGAAATTGAAAGAATAAGACTGATATGAACAGACAAGTAATATTTACGTGGATAATATTGTCATTTCTAATTGTGTTATTTGCTGGATGTTCTTCAAATAATCTTAAGAATCAAATCTCAGATTTTATGTCTATACCAATTCATATTCCATATGATAAATTGGATAAACATTATTGTTCTATGTTTTCAGACTCAACCGAAAGTCATAAATCTATAAAAATGGTGTATTATGTTGATTCATTAAGTTGTACACCCTGCGAAATAAATAAAATGACTTTGATTGATGCTAAAAAACGAGATTTATATCCAGATGTAGAGTTTATATTTATTATAAATATATCTCGCGCATATGTAGATGCGGTATGTTCATCATTGTATAATTCTCGTATACAGAGTCCTGTATATCTTGACACTTTAAATTGTTTTCTCTCAGCAAATCCACATATCGCTGAATCAAATTTATTTCACCATTTTGTGATGAATGATAAAGACAGTGTATTAATGGTGGGACTTCCGTTCTCAACTAATGAAATGGAAAATCTATTTATAGAAATATTAAAGAATAACAAATCTGCAAAACAATGAGATTATTTGTATTCATTAATATTACTGTTGCTTCGATTTTATTCAAAATCTTTGCGATGAGAAGTCAAAAATTGAATAAACATTCTAAAATAAATAAAGGTTGGAAATCATTCCAACCTTTATTTATTCAAGTACATTTTAAAAGTATTATTGGTTTACTCTTATGAGATAAACTTTGTCTAATTCGTTGTAAGTAGCAATAACTTTGATTACTCCATCAACTATTGGTTCTACAACAACCTTAACTGAAGGATCAGAAGATGTTACACTGATATTTGAAATCTTAGTATCAGGTTTTGCATTGTATTCAATAGCGTAGTGCTTAACATCGCAATATCCGTTTTGTTCTGTTGAACGTATTGGTGTTGATGGCATGTTAAGTTTTTCTCCATCGATTTCAATGTTGATAGTTGGTGGAACAGGACGCTCTATGCTCTTTGTATTGCTGCTGAAACCAATACCATGTAGAGTGAACAATTCTGTGTCGTCATTGCCTTCTGCAACAAGATATATAGCGTGTTTGCCCTTCAAACCTTCAACATATTTAGCAACATCTGCTGTGAATTTTGATGCAGTTTTTGCAGATCCTGCAGGAACGTTGATAGTTGCGATTTTCTTTCCTTTCCATGTCTTGTTATCCCATGGGCCGTCAATCATCACATTGATTTTGAATGCGTTGTCAGTTTGTGGAGTAAGGAACACGTTGATAGCTGTGTTGTTACCTTTTTGAGCTCCGCTGAATGCTTTTATACCTTTAGTGTCCTTTTCTAATCCACCAAAACCGAAGTATTTGAAACCAACAATTTCTTTGTTTTTGATTGATGAGATGTTCATGTTGTTATCCCACCAGTCCCATGAGTCTTGCATGTGTCTGTGGTTTGACATATAACAAGCATATCCTGCTGAATAGTAAGCATATGGATCAAGTCCGAAAATGTGGAATCCTTCAGATGTTACTTCTGCTCCATTATATACATGACCTTTTGAGTCTTTTGCTTTCCATACATTATCTTTTGCGTATGGATCGTAACCTTGTATTGTTACTATACCTCCGTCTGCAACTGATTTCTTGTCCCATTCAATCTTAACAGGAGCAACCATTGCCTGACGTGCAAAACCGAATCCGCGTGGTGGACGGTGATAGAACACATACCATTGACCATTGATCTCCTGAAGACTTCCGTGAGTGTTGTGGGCAGAGTTGGTTTCAACAAGTTTTGTGCCATCTTCGTTTAGCACAACACCACGTGAATCAACCAATACACCTCCGCTACGCCATGGACCAAGTGGAGAATCTCCAAATGCATATCTAAGTGCTGAGTTGGTACTTCCTAATCCGTATTCAGGACCAGAATATCCTGAGAACACCATTACGTACTTGTTTCCTACTTGACGAATAGATGAAGCCTCGAAGAAGTTGAAGTCGCCTGGTTTCTGTCCTTTATATAATGCAGGGAATACAGTTCCTTCCGGATCGAATGGTACACCATATCTGCGGCTTGCTGGAATGAATGGATCTACAACCTCTGTTCCTGGGCGTTTTGCATACATTGCCTTTTGGTCGAGTTGAGCAGCTGTAGAATGTTGGAATCCCCAGAATCCGTATGCACGGAAACCGATATTGTAATCAGGATCTTTTGGATCTGTGATATTTTCAATAAATACAGATGGGTCAAATCCTAAAATACTTTCAGGAAGAGCCTTGCGACCATCTTCAGTTGCGTTTACAACGGTGTATGGACCGTCAGGACGAGTACTTTTTGCGATGAGTGATATACGTCCTCTACCTCTACTGTGAGGATATAGGTAATAAACTTTCTTACCATTTTCTTTAACCTCAACAAGGTCTGGAGCGTACATTACGTCCCATTGGTTATCTATGTTATATGTGAAGATAGGTCCTTCGTCGCGCCAGCTACTTAAGTCTTCAACTGGAGCGGACCACATGCGAATGTCTGGACCGCAATAACTGTTGAAACGTAAATCGTGTGAACCGATGATATACGTACGGAATTTGCCTGGGTTGTCAGGATCTTCGAACACACGTGGTTCTCCGTCTGGAAGGTGCTCCCATAATGGCAAGTAAGGGTTACCTGCTCCGTGGAATACATATTCCGATTTAGCTTCGCATGGTTTAGTCTGTGCTTGCATTGTGCCAATGCTTGATTTGTTAGTAGTGAAGAGTGCTGCAACTGTGATTAATAATGCTGCAGAACGTCCTTTTGATAGATTTTGCATTCTTTTTTGTTTTTAAATATGTTAGTTGTTGATTGTTTTTATACTCATTGAGCCGCTTTAAGCGCGAATCTAACTGGTTTATATTGTTGTTTCTGCTGCAAATATACAAAAAAATGGCATATAAAAAGTATATCTGCTGCCTAAATTATTATTTTTGGAACATGATTATATGAAAAAACTAAATATCTGTAATAGATTGTTTGATTTAACTATTACCTGGCTGATGTTTTTTAAGATAGTCTTTACATATATCTGAAATGCCACATTGTTCGCATAGTGGTTTTATGGCTTTGCACACATATCTTCCATGGAGAATGAGCCAGTGGTGTGCGTCAGGCATTATTTCTTCTGGGATATTCTTTGTTAATTCTTGTTCCACAGATAATGGGGTGGTGGCTTTCAGCGGAACAAGTCCTATCCTATGACTCACGCGAAACACATGGGTGTCAACAGCCATTGCTGCCTTGTTGAAGACAACACTGAGGATAACATTGGCTGTTTTCCTTCCAACTCCTGGTAGTTGCATCAGTTCTTCCCGATTGTCGGGTACTATCCCATGAAAGTCGCTTTGTAGTTTTTTCGACATGGCAGACAGATGTTTTGCCTTATTATTAGGATAGCTGATGCTTTTTATGTATTCGAAAATCTCCGAGTCGTCTGCAACGGCCATGTCGGCAGCGGTAGGGAAGCGTCTGAATAGGGCAGGAGTGGTCTCGTTTACCCTTTTGTCGGTGCATTGGGCACTTAATATTACAGCAACAAGAAGTTCGAATGGATTATTATATTTAAGTTCGGTCTTTGCATCAGGCATGTTGGTGCTGAAATACTCAATGAATCTTGTGTAACGCTGTTTTTTGTTTAATCCACTTTGCATTTTTGTCCTTAATGATATTTTTTTTGCAAAGTAACTAAAAAAGTTGATAAATGCTGTGCAAAAATGAGAAAAATGTTGTAATTTTGCACTCTAATTTGTATATATTAGAGGATGAGACAGTTAAAGATAACCAAAAGTATTACGAATCGTGAAAGCGCTTCGTTGGATAAATATTTACAAGAGATTGGTCGTGAAGAACTAATCACAGTTGAAGAAGAAGTAGAATTAGCAGCCCGCATCAGAAAGGGTGACCGACACGCATTAGAAAAACTTACTCGAGCAAATCTTCGATTTGTTGTATCTGTTGCTAAACAGTATCAGAATCAAGGCTTAAGTTTGCCAGACCTTATCAACGAAGGTAATCTTGGTTTGATCAAAGCAGCAGAGAAATTTGATGAGACTCGTGGATTCAAGTTTATCAGTTATGCTGTGTGGTGGATTCGTCAGAGTATTCTTCAAGCTTTAGCTGAACAGGCACGTATCGTGAGATTGCCATTGAACCAGGTGGGCTCATTAAATAAGATAAGTAAGGCATTGGCAAAATTCGAACAAGAGAACGAACGTCGTCCTTCTGCAGATGAATTAGCTGATATCCTTGACTCACCAGTTGACAAGATCAGTGACACTATGAAGGTGCAAGGTCGTCACATAAGTGTTGATGCACCATTCGTTGAAGGTGAGGACAACTCATTGCTCGACGTATTGGTTAATGATGATAGTCCGATGGCTGACCGTACACTCGTAAACGAGTCTTTGTCAAAAGAAATCGATCGTGCGCTTGATTCTTTGACTCCTCGCGAGAAAGAAATAATTCGTATGTTCTTCGGTATCGGTGAACACGAAAAGACTCTTGAAGAAATAGGTGACCGTTTCAACTTAACACGTGAACGTGTACGCCAGATTAAAGAAAAGGCAATACGTCGTCTTAGAACAAGTTCACGTAGCCGTTTGTTGAAGTCTTATCTCGGATAAATTATTATAAAATGAAACAATTTCTTTTATCCATATTCATGATGTTTGCGCTTTCAATGGTAATGAATGCGCAAGATAAGATGCAGGGCCCTTCTTCGCCTGACAGTAAAATGTCCAGACGAGAAAAGAAGGCTCAAGAGAGAATGCTGATGACTGAAGACACAAGAAAGTCAGATAAATATTCATCAACTGTTTATATGTTTGCTTTGTCAAGTCAGATTGGCGATTCTATTGTATATATCTCTGAAATCATGCCTGTTGAGAATGTACAGCTAACTAAGAAATATAGCTTCTTGTCATATCGTTCAGACTATAGTTCTCAGTTTAAGCAGTATCTGGCTGATAATCATGGTTGTCAGTTGCAAACTCCAGCTGTATTCTACGATAAGGATCAAAAGAATCTTATGAAACGTTTTAATAAGGTGTTAAAGCGTTATACGGACGATAAAAACGTAAAAGTTAAGATTATATCTCAAGATCAATTTAAGTTTAAATTACCTGAGTTTCAAAATGTGATTATATAATAACTTATTACTTAACATACTTAATTAACCATACTTATTATATCAATTGGACTTACTGAGAAATAAATTGTTGTTGGTGTGTTACTGGATAATATTAATAACTGGTTCAGTAACGATGATGTCGTGCGAAAAAGACACATCAACAAAAACTCCAAAAACTCAAAAGCCGAAACGTGTGGTTATAATGTATGCCGCTGCCGAGAATACTTTGTCGGATTATATAATTGGAGATATTAAAGAAATTCTGCAAGGCTGTAAGAGTATTCCCGAGAATGATAAGTTTATAATATACTATGATAATGTAGGACTTCCAGCCATTTATGAAGTTACTAATAAAACATATGGGGCAAGCATTAATAGTTTACCCTCAGTAGTTGATTTTCAGGAAGATCTTGATTCAGCATCCCCCGAAACTTTAGAAATGATTATGTCAAGGATTATCGAACGATATCCTGCTGATTCATATGGCCTTATATTATGGTCTCATGGTTCGGGATGGGTTCCTTATTATAATAGTTATAAAACAAAATCGTTTGGAGTTGACAACAAGAAAAATGATAAGAACAATGATGTCGGAACTGAGATGAACATATCCGATATGGCTCAGGTCTTGTCAAAATATAAAAACATTGAATATATAATGTTCGATGCTTGCTTCATGCAAACAATCGAAGTTGCATACGAACTCAGAAATGCAACGAAATATATTATTGCAAATCCGTCTGAAATGGTAGGACAAGGTGCTCCATACAATCTCATAATGCCATATCTGTTTGAAGAAGAGGTTGATTTGCAGGCATTGTTATATGACTTCCATGACTATTATGCACGTAAGAATGTCGGATTGACATTATCTGCGATAGATACAAAATATCTTGAATCGTTTGCCGAGATAACTCGTTCTTATCTTAAAAGACATATTGATGAAAATTGGAATTTCTCCACAACGTTGAATTATTTTAAGTTTGGAGCGCCTGGGTGGGGTATTGCATTTCCAGATATGTATGATATACGCGGACTCATGCAGGTAATACTCACTGATGAAGAATATGAAGAATGGAATAAGGAACTTAATAAATTAGTGCCTGTCGCATATTGTAGTGACTATTGGTACTCTTCATATCCGCAAGAAAACCAAACGATAGACAAAGAACAATATAGTGGAGTTTCAATGTTTCTACCATTGAATAAATATATAATGTCAACAACCTTTAATAGGGATTACTCATCCACTGCGTGGGCTAAGGCCGTGTGGAGAGAACTATATTCAGGAAGTTGATTAACGGAATTAAAATACATTCATTCGGATAATATAGTGAATAGAATATTACAATATAAAGTAGCGCGTTTACCTTTTCGTATCATATTTCAAGATGAAACGAATTCAGAATCGCTTTTACCGTCCTTCGCTCCGTTCCAGACCGAATTGACGAACGAACAGCTATGTTTCACACTTGTTGTAAACGATAGCGTTCTTCCTAAAGAGAAAGGTAAGGAAATAGGGCAGTTTGATAGTGGCGGTAACAATCATGGCGTTTATCGCACTGAGAAAGGTGAATATCGCATACTTATAAGTGATATATACAAACGTCAGTGTTGTTTGTTAACGACCAATAATGATTTGTCATATGCAGAAGTTGCCCTGCGTGGTGATTCAGTCATGCGATCATTCGGACTAAACAATGCCTTGATGATAATGTTTGCATTTTCAAATGCCCAAAATGGTACATTGCTCATGCATTCATCGGTTATTCGTTATGAAGGTAAGGGATACCTCTTCCTTGGTGTTAGCGGTACCGGAAAATCCACTCATACAGCTAATTGGTTGAAATGGGTGAAAGATTGCGATTTAATGAACGATGATAATCCGATTGTCAGATTCATTGATGGTAAGGCAATGGTATTTGGTAGTCCTTGGAGTGGTAAAACTCCTTGCTATCGTAATATAGAAGCTCCTGTGGGTGCTTTTGTGCAATTAGAGCAGGCACCACACAATAACATACGTCCAATGAAGGTTGTTGAGACATTTGCCACATTATTACCGTCTTGTTCCGTTATGAAATGGGACGATAAGGTTTACACAGGAATCTGTGAAACTGTAGGCAACATAATGGAAACAACAACCACATATCTATTGGAGAATCTTCCCGACAGAGCTGCTGTCGAGTTAAGTTATAAAACTCTTACTGGTAAACAACTGTCATGATTAATTCATATGCAGACTCTTAACCTAAATAACGCCGAATTTCTTCCACATGTGTGCGAATTTGTAAATGAAGGTCATAAAGTCACTATTCTTGCACGTGGTAATTCAATGCGTCCGTTTATTGAGAGCGATAGAGATGAAGTAGTTCTGACTCGTGCCACACAATACAATGTAGGAGATGTTGTATTGGCAGAGATCCAACCAGGACATTATGTTCTTCATCGTATTGACAGGATTCAAAACGAACATGTCGTATTAAGAGGCGACGGTAATGTCGGAAACACAGAATCTTGTTCGATAAATGATCTTCGTGCTGTTGTATGTCAGATAAAAAGGAAAGGTAAGGTTTGGGACCTCCAGACCTCCAAAGTATGGAAATGTTATAGTTATATATGGACCAGAACAATTCCTTTGCGCAGATTGTTACTCGCATTGTATCGACTATTGTGGCTGGGACAGATTCCTGATAGGATGAAGCGACTTTAATAAATATAGATTTTATTATTAATCAAATTCTGACTCTGTTTCACAGATAAGAATTATAACACATGAAAAGGTATGAGAATAAAGAACGGATTTGAATTGAGAACAATTTGTCGCGAAAATATCGTGATTTCTCATGGTGTGGATAATATTAACTTTACCAAAGTAATTAGTCTAAACCAATCAGCAGCTTATCTATGGAGAAAGATCTTTAAAAAAGAGTTTACAATCGATGACATGGTAATCGCACTATGTGATGAATATGAAGTTGATGAAGTGACTGCTCGTCAAGATTGTGCTAATCTTCTAAATCAATGGATTGAAGTAGGATTTATCGAAGAGTAAATCCTTTATAATCATAATAAAGCCAATGAATTAAAATTATCGGCAGTTACATCAAATGTGACTGCCGATAATTTTATAGTAACTATCTTAATGATAATAAACTGTGCTCTGTCTTTATACGCTTTGTGTGTGTTTAGTCAATGCCTTTCATCATCTTTTTAAGCAGTGGACACAAACAGAAGAGCAGTATCGCTGCAATGCCCGACATTATAGCGAATATAGTGAAGAAGTCGGTTAATGTGGCTACTTCAAATCCACAGAATGACTTGGCTGGCTCACCGTCAATTGGTAATAATGTGGCAAGATTACCTGCGAGGATGTTACTTGCAGCATTACTCATAAACCAAACACCCATAAGCAGACTCGCCAATCGTACTGGTGACAGTTTGTTTACCATAGACAGACCAATAGGGGAGAGTGACAGTTCTCCGATGGTATGAATAAAATATAAAGCAAATAACCACCACATAGAGGCTTTTTCACCTTCTTTAAGTCCATTCGTTCCAATGGCGATAATAATATAGCCGATAGACAGAAGAAGTAATCCTATTGCTTGTTTTACTGGTGACGGGATGTCTATACCACGTTTTAAAAGAAATTCCCACATCACAGCCATGAGTGGCGCACAACATACCACAACAATAGGGTTGATTGATTGGAACCATGTTGTAGGCATTTCCCAATTTCCAATCCATCTGTCACATTGTTTATCTGCAAATATAGTAAGTGACGAACCTGCCTGTTCAAATGCACTCCAGAAGAATATAACGAATACGGCAATGATATATATCACTCCAATTCGCATTTTCTCTATGGATGTAAGTCCTCTGTCTGTTATTATGAATACAGGAAGTACGATTGAAATAGCATATATGGCAGCGGAAATATAATCATTGAAGTTTGATGTATTCAGTGAGAATATTACAAATAGTAATATGGCACCGATAAGACATGCCCATAAGCGGAAAGGTGAGTTCTTGGCCTTTGAATTGCTGTCTGATAGCTCAGACTTGGATTCATTCTCTTTTATTTTTCGCAGATCGGATTTCCTTGGTGCTAAGCCGATCAAGTATCCGTCGGGTGTCTTCAGATATTTTTTCTTTCCACATGCAAATACGACAATAGATATAATCATAGCTACGCCTGCACAGAAAAATCCCCACTTGAATGCTCCTGGATTGCTCCAACTTCCCTCGGCTGCAAAGAAACCGCATATAAGTGGCGCAAATAGTGCACCTGCGTTTATTCCCATATAGAAGATGGTGAATGCAGAGTCTTTGCGCTTGTCGGTGGATTCATAGAGGTCTCCG
>JAGABW010000109.1 GCA_017614465.1 Bacteroidaceae bacterium
CGTTACTACTACGATGAGAACGGCAAATGTATCGAGACCAAAACCAACTCTGAAGAAACTGACGCTGGCTCACATGACAAAAGTGAGGCTAATGCCTTACAAACCATATTCCATTTCATGCTTGATAATCCAGATTAAACATGAACGATTGAATTTGTTTTTTTGTGAAAATTCGTACAGACTGGGAGGGGAGAGGTGTTCTTCTTATTAATGATTTATGATTTTACAATGCAGCAGAAATAGAGCCTTTTCATAATATTCACACTGATTTTGTAGGTGTCCCCAAAAATGATTATCATGTGTAGGGTATAAATTCTGCACCTTGTCAAGAACCTTTGAATATAACAAAAAAACTACGGGAAGGCATAAGCAATCCCGTAGTTTTTGTATGTTAATGTGGGGTCTATTTCTTGATATTCTTTTTTATACCGTGCCAGATATAAATACCTGATTTTGAGATTGTTTTTATTGGGTTGCCATTTAAATCGTAGATGGATGAGAAAGATGATTTTATATTTGATGGCTTGTCTTTTATGATCTCGTTAAGTACAACAGGTTCAGAACCGATGTAATTCTTCCACACTCCATCGAGATAACAGCATGTCCAACCTTTGTCAGTTGCTTGATTAACAGCATCTTCGGTCATAATGTTATTGTCTTTAGCATTATTGATCATAAGCAGAATGCCGTCATTAACTACAGGCAGATTTTGTACGAAGTTGTTCATGCACGATTCGTCTATATTGTTTTTGTATGCCTTTACAACTTGTAGTTTGTCGCATCCGTTCACGTTTAGATCCGTCAATTTATTGCTGTTGCAGAACAGGTGGGTTATTAACTTACAATTAGTGACATCCAGTTCTTGAAGATCATTGTCCTGACAGAATAAACGGATTATATTCTTGCAGTTATCAAGAACCAATTCTTGGATTTCGTTGGATGAACAGTTTATAATTTCCAGATTACTGCAATCGGTAAGATCTAATTCAGTTAAATCGTTGTTGTTGCTGTAAAGCATATTAAGTTCTTTGCATCCTTGAAGATTCAGTGTGGTAATCATGTTATTGTCACAATATAACACTTCTAACTCTTGTAATTGTGCAAGATTTAATGACTCTATTAGATTCTCACTGCAATTCAGATACTTTAAGTGGGTGTTTTTAGTAACATCTAATTCTGTCAGTTGATTAAGTGAACAATCAAGAAAATTAAGCTTAGGGAATATTTCTACGCCTTTTAATGACTTTATACCATTGTCATGAAGATCAAGTGACTCCAAATTCTTTATTTCTTTTTCAGTAAGAACCCAGTCTCCTCCTATTTCCAGTTGTAATAAGCAGTCTCTGAACTCAGGATCAGGAAATGTAGTCTCGTCTATAGGCGTACCTTCTGGAAGTCCGCAATATTCCATCCATTCCTCTTTGGAGTTGTTGAAGTAATGTACTATCCAACCTTTTTCCTTTACGTTAGCTGCTTGTTCGGCTGTTATCAGAATGCTATCTTGTAAACTGTACAGAACATAAAGAGTACATTTTGTAACCTCAGGCAGATTATTGATAAAGGTAGCCATGAGTTCCTTGTCGAACAGGTTTTTGTGGATTGCCACGTTATTTAGTTTTGTGTTGGCAGACAAATCCAGTTCTGTCAGTTTGTTTCTTCCACAATTAAGTGTCTTCAAATCTGTGTTATTTGACAGATTCAGACTTGTCAGTGCACATCTTTGACAATTCAGTTGTTGCAGAGCTGTATTTTTTGATGTATTAAGTTGTTGCAAGCTCAGGTTAGTGTATATCATTAGAGTTTTTAATTTTGTGAGATCTGATATATCTATTTCCTGTATATCGTTGTCGCCGAGATCAATACTTGTCAGATTCTGACATCCAGATAAGTCCACTGTGTTTAATTTGTTATGTGAGCATTGTAAAGTAGTCATAGCCGGACAGTTGGTAATATCCAGTGTCGTCAATTTATTGTTATTTATACATAATGTGGTGAATTTAGGCATATCTTTCAGAGTCAGTTCTGTAAGATTGTTCGTAACGGCATTCAAACCCACTAAGTTTGAACAACCAGAGAGGCTTAAAGATGTGAGATCGTTGTCTGTGCAACTGACGATTCTGAGTTTTGACAAATCATTCAGATCAAGTTTTGTCAATTTGTTATATTCGCAATAAAAAGTCTCCAGTGATGTCAGACTTGTTAAGTCAAGAGCAGTGAGGTTGTTGTGTGAGCATTTCAAACCAGCTATGGCATCGCATCCATCCACGTTCAATGTTGTCAGCTTGTTGTTATGGCAAATAAGTGATTCTATCGATTTACACCCAGAGACATCTAATGTGGTTAGTTCGTTGTTTTGGCATTCAAGTTTTTCCAATGATGTAAATAACTTAATACCAGTAAGATCCTGTATGCCTATGCCGCCCATATACAAGAATCTGATATTCGTAATTTCCTCATCGGTCAAGATGTTGTCCTCTCCGTAATCCTGACTTTGCAGATATTCACGGAATTTGGAGTCTGGGAATGTAGTCTCGTTGATTTCTATTTGCGCCATTGACATAGATGCTGTCATGAAAGACAACAAAAAGGTCATAATACTTTTTCTTTTCATAGCTTTTGATCGGTTTCTGATTAATAGTTGATTTTCTTATGTTTGTGGCAAAGATACACAAAAAAATCCGAATGTTATTGGGTTGATAGGTGAAAATTTTAAGTTGAAAGTTTTTGGGACACCAGTATATTCCTGTGTTAATGATTAGATCAAAACCATTTGTTATTGAATTACTACCTAATGGAAGCCTGAAGGGGTGAAATACCACAGGAATGAGGTGAAGCAAAGCGGAATCTTTGTTGACTGTATTTCTTGGTTTGAAATCAACAAAAGAATAATCCGCTTTTGCTTAAAAACTAACAATTCAATTTGTTTTATAGTTTTCTGTTTGCATATTGTTGTATGCAGTCAGGAATTATGCGAGTGTATGATTCATCTCCAAGTAATGTAGATGTCAGCAATAATTCGGCAGTGGTGCGGTTAGTTGCAAAGGCAATGTTATAGAGCGATGCCAGACGACTCAGTGCCGATACGTCGTTTTGGTGACCTTGAACAGCAAGGTTGTCGCAGAAGAAAATTAGCATGTCTATCTGTCCTTGTGCTACCATGGCACCGATTTGCTGGTCGCCACCCAACGGACCGCTCAGCAGTCGTGTGACCTTTCCCTTGAACGGATATTCTGGTTGTTGATCAGTTCCGAATTCAAGTTCACTTATGAGTTTTCCTGTTGTACCAGTAGCATATAGGTTATGCTTAGAGAGCAGTTTTGCATTGTTTCTTACCCATTCCAACAGTTCTTTCTTTCTTGAATCGTGTGCAATGAGTGCAATATTTAAAATCTCTTTCATAGTTAATCGCTTTATGTTGGTTTGTTGATTTATCTCCTTATATATATTTATAAGCATGCGCCACATAGGAACATGTTAATTTCTGCAAAGATATATATTTTTTTGTAAAATAACATGAACCTTGAGAGAAATTACTTCCAACTTGATATTTTTGTGATTCCTGATTACCGACTTTCAATTTTTACTGTTTGATTTTCAACTTTCGTGTAGTGTAATCGGGATACAAAAAATCGACGACAATACATGAAGTATGCCGTCGATTTTTGTTTGTATATTAAGTGTGATTAACCTAAGAGTCCGTATTTACTGATAAAGAATAGGAGTACATAACCCATAGTGAGACCAATGAATCCCATGATTACACCTACACGCATCATGTATTTCTGTTCGATAAGTCCTGTAGCATGTGCCAACGCATTTGGAGGAGTTGAGATTGGCAGTACCATTGCCAATGATGAACAGATGGCAACACCGATGAGCAGTGTGCTTACACCACCGAATGGTGCGAGTGTTGCGCTTGTTGAAATACCTGCGAGGGCAAGGATAGGGAATAGCAAGTTTGCTGTAGCTGTGTGGCTGATGAAGTTTGCCATAGCGAAACACAACAATCCGCTACCAATAATCATGAGTAATGGTGACCATGAACCGAATGGAATAGTTGAGATAAGGTGTTGAGCCAAATTAGAATCTTGGAGAGCAAGACCTAATGCGAAACCACCTGCAACCATCCACAGTACAGACCAGTTGATTTCAGACAAGTCTTTGCGGTTGATAATGCCACATGAGCAGAATACACCCACAGGGAGCATTGCCACTACATTTGAGTTTACACCAGTGTATTTATCAAGCATCCACAGAAGTACTGTGATACCGAATGTGATATATACAACGATTGAACGCCAGTCGCTTTTAGTCTCTCCTTCGATGCAAAGTTCGATTCTCTTTTGTGTGAATGGGAACATGGTTTTTAGAATGAACCATGCGATGAGAAGCAATACAATTACGAAAGGACACATAACTGCCATCCATTGTCCGAAACCAATCTGCATGTTAAGACCATTAGGATCAGACAGATAAGAAAGGGCAATAGAGTTTGGAGGTGTACCTATAGGAGTACCGATACCACCGATGTTGGCACCGATAGGAATTGCTAATGCAAGGGCTATTTTTCCCTTACCGTTAGCTGGTAGTGATTTAAGTACTGGAGTAAGGAATGTGAGCATCATAGCTGCTGTAGCTGTGTTACTGAGGAACATAGAGAAAACTCCTGTTACCATCAAGAAGCCCAATAGTACGTTTTCAGATTTTGTACCGAATGGTTTAAGCAGAACTTTTGCCAATTTCACATCAAGACCACTCTTTGTTGCTGCTATGGCAAGGATGAATCCTCCGATGAACAGCATGATGATAGGGTTGGCAAAGCAAGCCATAAGTGATTTGTGTGAAAGGACAGTGCCCATTTGTTCGTTTTGTTCGTCAACAAACCATTTCAGTGCGCTGTCGCTGCAAGTGAAAAGCAGTACAACGATTATGATGACAGATGTGGCCCATGAAGGTATGGCCTCGGTTAGCCACATAAGGGTTGCGAAGCAGAATATGGCAATGATTCGTTGCTCGATTAGTGTAAGCCCTTCAATGCCAAATGTTTCGGTGGGAAGACACCACAACACAACACCGGCAATTATAGAAATAATTAGTTTGATAACATTGGCGCCGATGTTATCAAAACGCTTTTTGCTCTTGTTTCGATGATACATCTCAACAAGTTGATTTCCAAGAAAACTTATAAACATATTTTATGTCATTTAATAATTTCAACGCATATGACCGCACACATCTCCTCTCCCCGCCCGTCAAGGACAAGGACAGATGAATAATATTACGGTTTTCATTTTTCACCGTGCCCCGTACTCCCGCGGGGTGGCGTGTTAGCAATAGGCAGGTCTTCTGACTTAATCCTAATATTGGCGTTGTCTTCCCAAAGTATATCCAACCTCTCGTCCCATCGGGACTACCCAGTTGACTTCAGTGACTTATTTATTCGCCTTAATATTATAAAAAGGACTTACAGCATCGGGTAATGTTGCAGATTCTCACGGCATTCCCATCTTAGCTCCTAACCACCTTTCGTAAACTAAAGAGGAGGGGAGAACCAATTGCGGCTGCAAATGTACGAAAAAAAATGTAATTAAATAACGTACAGCGAAAAAAATATAATTTTGTGAGAATAAACCTTGATTTTCTTTGTTTTTCAAGACAAGAATATAGTTATTTGCTGTCTGGAAATATCTCTTCGATTGATAAGGCAAAACTGTTGAGAATTGAAAGTTGTACCTAATAATCAATGATCCTCCTAATAATTTTTATTTTGATTTGCTTATAATTCGAAAATTATATATATTTGTAATCTTGTAATTATTGTTTAAGAAGAAAAATTATGAAAAGGATTTTATCATTGACAGTTATAAGTTTGTTTTTCATCGTTTTAACAAGTTGTATGTATGATATGAAAATCAAGACTTCGAGTGAAACCAAGACATATCCTACAGATTCAGCAGATGCAGTTGCTGAGGACGACATGAAATCAGAAACGAATGCGCAGACTCGAGTTGATAAGCGTTTTGAACTAAAAGACCTGATTGTGTTGATGAAGCATTATGAGGATTTTGAATTGGCTGAAACAAGCGGACTTGAATTCATGTATGAGGATGGTTCTCAAGATGAAGAGATCGAAACCATAATGTATGTTTATGGACGTGATGTTGAGAAGGGTAAAAAACAAGCCCCTTATGGTTTCCAGATGAAAGATATGACAGGTCACGGCATTTATTTCACTTATATTTTGGATACATCGCAACAAGCAAGTCTTTACTTTGCAAGTAAGAAAGATGCTAAACAATTCATTAATGATTTGTTGAAACAGGAACCTATTGATTTCGATGGAACTAAATATTATGTTCACCCCGTTGATAGGGACGGAAAACAATATCTGCATATTGACACAGATTATGATGACGGCCAATATTCAACCGTTTTTGTGATATATCCACCAAGAACGGAAAATGGTTTCTGTCGCATGGAAGTGGAAGTGTACATGTAAAA
>JAGABW010000110.1 GCA_017614465.1 Bacteroidaceae bacterium
CAATATGGTCATATTACAGCAAAGGCAGTTGCACGAAAAGACTTTATGATTCAGCCTAATCTCCCAAGATTTGTACGTGAAGGTGACAATGTGAATGTATCGGCACGAGTAATCAATCGTTGTGATAAACGTCTTAATGGTAAGGCTTATTTGCGACTGATTGATCCTGAGACTGAAAAGACTGTATTTACGTCTGAACGACTATTCGAATTGCAGCCAAATAACACCTCATCTGTCGATTTCGAATTTGTTCCATCAATGGACTATCCATTATTAATATGTGAGATTGTCGGAGAAACAAACGATTTCAGCGATGGAGAACGTAATTATATTCCGGTTCTAACCTCAAAGAAATTCATAACTGAAAGCATCCCATTCTATTTAGAAAGACAAAAAGATGTATCATCAACTGTTACGTTAGACCTTAACGACATATTTAATCAGAATAGTGCTACTGCAACTCAAAAGAAAATGATATTTGAGTTCACAGAAAATCCAGAATGGAGTGTTATCGAATCACTCAAGGCTCTTCGCGTTCCTAAATATGATAATGCCCCTGCGTTTGGAGCTTCTTTGTATTCAAATTACATGGCTCAGCACCTTGTTGGATTAGTCCCAGGACTGAAGGAAGCAGTTGAAATAGGATTAAATCGTAATGATAATCAATCTGATATCAATTCCAAGTTGGCGGATAATCAGACACTTAAAGATATCCTTCTTAACGAATCACCATGGGTGTTGGATGCTTTAGGCGAGGAACAGAAACGTAATGAGTTGTTAGACTATTTTAATGCACATCTTGTAAACAATAGAATTGAGACTGCAACCGACAAGCTCTATAAGATGCAATTGCAAGATGGCTCATGGAGTTGGTTTGAAGGAATGGATGGCAGTTACTATATAACTTTGTCTGTGGCTGAACAACTGGCTTATCTGTTGAATGCCACCTCTGCTGGTAAGGAAACAAAAGCTCCTGAATATTATAATAAAAGTGTTGCCAGTCTATTGCCAAATGTCGCATATATGGTGTATAAGGCAATGGATTTCCTTGATGACCACGAATATAAGGAATATGTGTTCCGTAAAAAACATAAGTATTCAATGATGCCTTCAAATTCTACATTTAGGTATCTGTATCTTTGTACAATCTTGCCACATCATAAAGAAACAAAGAAGTTCACAACCATGCGTGATGCTTATCTTAAGGCGGTTGAAAAAGATGTAAGGAATCTGACCATCTACGGAAGAGCAAATTCAGCTTTGTTATTACGTCATTATGGACATAATAAGTCTGCCGACAAGTTTATGCAGTCAGTAATGGAATATAGTGTTTATAAACCAGGAATGGGACGATATTTCTCAACAGACAACGCATATTATTCATGGATGGATTATCGCATACCTACTCAGATTGCTGTCATGCGTTCTATTAAAGGACAAGAGTCTTCTATAAATGCAATATTGAATGCCATGGGTGATAAACAAGATGCAAGCAAGATTCTCAATGATATGCAAATATGGCTCTTACGCCAGAAACAGACTCAGTTTTGGGATAATCCGATTACAATAGTAGATGTTATTGACTTCATGCTTAAGACGCGACAGGACGAAAATGGTAATACTTTGCCATTCGCTGTTGCTAAGCATGGTCCTAAAGTCGTTCTACATGGAAGCAATGAGTCGGTTCAGATTGAAACTCCACTTGATACAACTAAGTTCCTTGCAGAACAACTTGGATATGTTAACACAGTTATAGATTCTTCGGCTTATAAGAATCCTGTCAACTCAATGGATGTAACTCATGAACAAACAGATAATTCTGGCTCAATCTCATGGGGCGCCTTATATACTCAATATCTTGAAGACCTTGATAAAATCCAAAGTAACTCTTCAGGTGAACTGAAAGTTGAGACTAAGTTCTATCTTGTACCACAAGGTTCTCAAGATAAAACACAAGAGATCGTAGATTCAAATACAATAATTCATGTGGGGGATAAAGTGATGATTCGTGTAATTGTAACCGCTGATCGTGATATGGATTTTGTTCAGGTCAGAGCTCAACATCCGGCATGTTTCGAACCAACTGAACAGTTGTCAGGATACAGATGGATGAACGGACGTGGTGGTTATGTCGCTCATCACGATTCTCATACTGATATCTTCTACGATACATTCAGAAAAGGTTCAGCCACATATGATCTGGATTTCTATGTAAACAGAACCGGTTTATATCAATCGGGTGTAGTAACTGCCCAGTGTGCATATGCTCCAGAATTTGTGGGACATTCTGCCGGACGAAAGGTCTTTGTAAAGTAATTATTTGGTGAATATGATATCTTTTGAAGTTGGGTTGCGGATTCTCCGTAACTCAACTTTTTTGTTTCTTGCAGTCTTGTAAAACTTCAGACTTAAGTGCTGTTACGACCATTATTATCATAATGCCGATAATTTATGTGCTTATATGGTGAATTCTTGAAATAATGTAGTAAATTTGCATTGTTGTCATGGCTTTTTTATTATGAATGAGTGTATGACGGTTGTAAGTGCTTATACAACAGTATATTGTTTATTCCTAACGGAAAACATTAAATTCATAAATTTATAGTATGAATCAGAATAATTGTCAGTCATTTATGAATGAAGATATATTCAGTAGGGCGGAGGCTTTATTAGGCGATGCCACTATGCAACGTGTAAAGAATGCCAAAGTGTTGATTTTTGGTGTAGGTGGTGTCGGCTCGTGGTGTGCGGAAGGCTTGGTACGTTCTGGAATAAGTAATCTTACTATTGTTGATTTTGACGTTGTCGCACCGAGTAATATAAACAGACAATTAATGGCAATTCCCTCTGTTGTTGGTGAACCCAAAGTGGAGGAGATGCGTAAACGCCTTTTACAGATTAATCCTAATGCTGAGATTGTGGCTCTTAATGCGCGTTTTGATGCAGATTTTACTAAGTCATACCCCAACCTTAGTTTGGATAAATTTGATTATGTTGTTGATGCAATCGACTCTCTTGACGATAAGATACAACTGATATTACAAGCCACTTCAATACCGACTTTAAAATTCTTTTCTTCGATGGGGGCTGCTATGAAGTTTGATCCGACTAAAGTAGATACTGCTGAATTCTGGAAAGTGAAAGGATGTCCTTTAGCTCGTTCGTTGAGAAATAAGATGAAAAGAAATAAACTGTTCCCGAAGAGTAAGTTTATATGTGTGTATAGCGATGAACAAGTAAATAAGCCAAATATAAGTAAATCTGGTTCTGATAATGCTGTTGGGACGTCTAAAGGCTCTATAGTACAAGTGACTGCGGTATTTGGCTTTACATTATGCAGCATGATTATAAACGATTTGCATAACAAATAGGGACGTGATGTAAGACCATTTTAAAGTCTTGCGTTTATCTGATATAATTCACAAGGAGATTTTAATCCCCTTCAGTTTAAGGTGTAAGTCTCATGACTTATGCTTTAAGTCTGTATGCCTTGAATAATCATACAAATTCCACCCCAATATCATCCGTATGTATGCAAAATAAGAGGATGTGCCCTTAATAGACACATCCTCTTTCGTTTGTCGTGTTAAATTTGTATGCTATTAATAGTATAAAACTATTTTTTGAAGCCTTTTGTTATTTAGACAATGCCTTGAGCCATCATAGCCTTAGCAACTTTCATGAAGCCAGCTACGTTTGCACCCTTAACATAGTTGATATAACCGTTTTCTTCCTTACCGTACTTAACGCAGTTAGCGTGGATATCTTCCATAATCATGTGGAGACGGTTGTCAACTTCTTCAGCAGTCCAAGAAAGACGTTCAGAGTTCTGGCTCATTTCAAGACCTGATACTGATACACCACCAGCATTTGCAGCCTTACCTGGAGCGTAAAGAATCTTAGCATCCTGGAATACTTTGATAGCTTCTGGAGTAGAAGGCATGTTTGCACCTTCACTTACAGCGATAACACCGTTTGCGATGAGTGCCTTAGCTGCATCACCATTGATTTCGTTCTGAGTTGCAGATGGAAGAGCGATATCAGCTTTTTCATTCCATGGCTTAGCTCCTTCAACATATTTAGCTGTTGGATACTTGTCAACATATTCCTTGATACGTCCACGGTAAACGTTCTTAAGTTCCATGATGTAATCAAGCTTAGCGCGGTCGATACCGTCTGCATCGTAGATGTAACCATTAGAGTCAGACATTGTAAGAACCTTACCACCAAGTTGAAGAACTTTTTCAGCTGTGTACTGAGCAACGTTACCTGAACCAGAGATAAGAACTGACTTACCTTTAAGGTCAGTACCCTTAGTCTTAAGCATTTCCATCAAGAAATATACGTTACCGTAACCAGTTGCTTCAGGACGGATAAGTGAACCACCGAATTCACGACCCTTACCAGTGAATGTACCAGTGAATTCATGAGTAAGCTTCTTGTACATACCGAACATGAAACCAACTTCACGACCACCAACACCTATATCTCCTGCTGGAACGTCTTCGTCTGGTCCGATGTGCTTTGTAAGTTCAAGCATGAATGCTTGGCAGAAACGCATTACTTCAGCGTTACTCTTACCACGTGGAGAGAAGTCTGAACCACCTTTACCACCACCCATTGGAAGAGTAGTAAGAGAGTTCTTGAATGTTTGCTCGAATGCGAGGAACTTAAGGATTCCAAGGTTTACAGAGCTGTGGAAACGGATACCTCCTTTGTAAGGACCGATTGCGTTGTTGTGTTGTACACGGTAACCCATGTTTGTTTGGATGTTACCATTGTCATCCATCCATGATACACGGAACTGGATAATTCTATCTGGAATACAAAGTCTTTCAATAAGATTTGCTTTGTCAAATTCTGGGTGCTTGTTGTACTCTTCTTCGATTGTAGGGAGTACCTGACTTACTGCCTGAATGTATTCAGGTTCATTTGGAAAACGACGCTGAAGATCAGCTAATACTTTCTTTACTTCCATAATATCTTATTAATTAATTAAAATAAATAATCTTTTTTCCTTAAAGTTCTAGAAATTCCGCTTACTCGATTTGTGGCGATTTTTACATGTTATTTGTAAGTTCGTACCACAAAGCTTAGACTTTATTTTGTGTCTGTGTTGTGAATTCCGAGTGCAAAGTTACGTATTCTATGTGAATTTCACAACTATTTTTGACAAAAAAATACGATTTTTCTGAAAAATGAATAAAAAGTGTAAGTTTATACGTGTTTTTCATGGAAAATAGTAAGTATTTTGATTTTTGTGCTCGGCAACAGATAATTTGGTATGTGATTAATTGTTGCATAAAATCTGCTATTTATGCATTTAATGAGGTTTATATGAATATTAACTGTATATGTATGCAAATATTTCAGTCGTTGTTCCTCTTGCGATTTTCTCAACTTATGAGGTGGTTCTTACCTGAATTCCTGTTATCACCTTATATTATTATAATGTGAAATATGATACTTTTTTAGGACGATAAGGATGATGCTTTATTATTCTATTACAAATTGCCAGATTGCGTTGATTTTATTTCGTGTCTTGCTGTCTTTTTCTTATGTCTGCTTTTTGAAGTCTATTTATAATTGTTGTCTTTATCGTTTATTTGTCGATTGAATTTCTGTATACAAAATAATGCACCGCCTTCACAGGTGGTGCACCGTAATGAAACAAATTTATTCTTAGATTAACTAAATTGAGTTTAAATATTATTCCTATGAAAATTCGTAATATATTTTGTATAATTGTTGTATTTCAAAAAGTTTTTTTACGACTTTTTGTTTGGGTGCTGCAAATTTAATGTTTTGCTTAGATTAAAAAAATCAATTATGTATCATTGTTTTTCATAATTGTAACAACCGTGTAACGATATTATACCAAATAAAAAAAATGTAACATAATCAAAAAAATCTCAAAGCAAAAAATCGTTATGAAATATATTTACCAGTATTTTGCAACAAAATACAATGATTTAAGTTGCTTGTCTCTTGTTTTTTTCTTAACTTTGTCAGTAAAATAATTATAAATGATTCAATTAAATCAGGATATAAAGTATCTGCAAGGGGTAGGTCCGAAGAGAGCTGAATTGCTTAATAAGGAATTAGGGATAAAAACAGTTGGCGATTTGCTGACTTATTATCCTTATAAATATGTTGACAAAAGTAAGATATATAAGATTTCTGAGATTAATGGTAACATGCCTTATATTCAGTTGAAAGGTGAAATACTTTCTGCTGATATGGTTGGCGAAGGAAGAGGACGACGATTTGTTGCGCGTTTTTCTGATGGAACTGGTGTGGTCGAACTTGTATGGTTTCAAGGAATAAAATATATAAAAAGTAACTATTCGACTCATGTTCCTTATTTGGTTTTTGGAAAACCAAATGTGTTTGGTGGCAGGGTTAATATCGCTCATCCGGAAATAGAACCTCTTTCAAACAATTCTGATAATCCGAATGGTAAATCTGTTGGTGATGTACCATTTGTGCCTGCATATAACACAACTGAGAAAATGAAGAAGTCGGGGCTTAATTCACATGCCTTGCATAAGTTGACTCAGACAATGCTTGATCTGTTTGATAAACCTTTTTCTGAAACATTACCTTTGTATTTGTTGGAACGTTATCATTTTATTTCATATGACAGTGCAATACGAAATATTCACTATCCA